>NZ_JBFAMR010000003.1:0-31422 GCF_040656595.1 Actinoplanes sp. NPDC049802 | reverse complement strand
ACAGTCCACGGTCTGCTCGGGGTTCCCGACGCGGGCGCGTTCCTGGCGAGGCTGACCAGGCTCGATCCGGCCGCGCCGGTCCGGCTCCGGTCGTCCGGCGGGCGGACCGCCCTCTGGGCCCGGCTGCCCTGGGACGTGCTGGTCACCCGCGAGGTGGCCGGCCCGGGGCCGGGAGACGCCACGGTCTCCGCCGCCGAGCTGCTGGCCGTCCTGGCCGCCGGCGGGGAGACCCTGCCGGAGCGGCGCGACACCCAGTGGCGGTGGCCGCTGCCGCCGCCCGCGAGCCGGGCCGTCGAGTCGATCTCCGGCGCCGAGCTGGCCCGGCTGGCCGAGGCGGCTGCCGGGACGCTGCGGGAGGTCGCCTCGGGCGGCGTCTCCGGCCGGGTGGTCGGGCAGCGCGCGGTCCGCGACGCGCTCCTCGATCACGTCGCCCTCGTCGTCACCCCCGGCGACGGCGCGCCCGTGCAGATCTCCCAGCGGCTCGTCCAGGCGGTCGCTCGGATGGGTTTCCTCGGTCCGCGGGACGCGGATCCGGCGGAGGCCCGGGTTCGGGTGACCGGCGGCTGGGTGGGAATTTCTGCACCATATGGAGTAGCGTGGCGACAGAGCGTTCACAAATTGACCGTTATGCCGATGGTTAATCACCCGAAAGGGTGACGGCATATCGTTCTTCCGGTCCCGCCCTCTCGTTAGGGGGATGACCTTCAGGAGCGGTACGGGTACCGTCTGCCCTCGGATCCACTGCAACGTCCGGCGCTGGGTCTGTTGGGGAGTGAGGTGCACACGATGCCGTGGTGGTCATGGCGTCCGGGATCGGCTGCGAGCGACGAGCCGGATGCCGGTGGCGAGGTGGCGGTGCAGAGCAGCGTCCGCGTCGGTGTCCCGGCCCAGCGCGAGCCGAGCCGCTCCGGAGTTCCGTCCGACTTGTCCACGACCGGATCGTCCGATCTGGTCCTGCCGGTGCAGCTCGCTCGCGTCGGCAAAGCGCTCGACCTGCTCGACATCCGGTTCCTCGCTGACGGCGGCGGCAGCCTGCTGGCGATGTGGGAGCGGCATGCCGTGCTGTTCACTCTCGAGGGCCCGGAGGACGAGATCCTGGTGATGCGGGCCCGCCCGCACGCGACGGTCCCGCCGGACTGGGCGGACCGCGCCTACCGGGTGGTCAACGAGTGGAACCACACACGCCGGTTCTGCAAGGCCTACGTCGGCGACCCCACCGAGCGGGGCCAGCTCCCGATCTACGCGGAGCTTCAGGTGCCTCTCGCCGCGGGCGTCCACGACACCCTGCTCGTCGAGCTGCTCGACTGCGGCGCCGCGGTGGCCACGTCCTTCGTGGACTGGCTCCACGACGAGGGCGCCTTGCTGTAATTGCTTCGCTTCGCTCCGCGGCGAATCGCGGGCCTAACGCAAGGGGAACATGCCGATCCGGCCGTGGTATTCACGGCCCAGCTGGTCGGTGTCCGAGCCGACGAGCAGCCCGTTCGCCGTGACCAGGAAAGCGCGTACGCCGACACCCCGCGACCGGGTGGGATTCCACTCCAGCGCCTTGCCGGTGTTCGGGCTGACCGCGCCGATCCCGGGCCGGGAGACCGCGCCCGGCCCCGGCCCGTTGCCGTCGGTGCCGTAGGGGTTGTCGAACCACCGCTGGTGCCCGCCCAGGTAGACGGCCGGTCCGGTGATCGCGACGGCGTACAGCGAGTCGCCGCCGGTGCGCTGCACCCACGTCGGGTTGTGCCGTCCGCTGCCGCGCACCTCGAAGCGGGAGGCCGAGTCGCACAGCTTCTGCGCCGACGACGCCCGCCCGGTGGCCGCCACCACGATGTACGAGCCGTCCGGCGAGAACTTGACCTGCCGCAGGTACGTGTCGAAGCCTTTCATGCAGGTGGGCTTGAACGCGTCGGTGTACCAGCCGGTCAGGTCGGCCCCGGAGCCGCCGACGTCGAAGAGCGCGATCTGGGTACGGTCCGCGTTGCCCGACCGGAGGAAGGCGCCGATCGCGATCAGCCGGCTGCCGTCGGGGGAGACGTCGAAGTGCTCCACCCGGGTCCGTTTCAGTCCCGGCCCGGCCAGCTGCGCGTCGAAGCTCTGGTCCACCGATCCGGTCGCGCCGTTGAGCCGGACCAGACCGGCCCGCCGCACCCCGTTGACCGCCGAGAACGTGCCGCCCGCGTAGAGCCGGTCGCCGCGGCTGACCAGCGCCCGGACGTCACCCCAGTTGACCCGGGCGCCGAAGGATGTGTACCGGCTGCTGTCGCGCAGCGACACCCGTGTCATGCCGCGCTGGTCCGCGCCGTTGACACGCTTGAACGCGCCACCCATGTACACCGAGTGGTCGGGTCCGGCGGCCAGCGAGTAGACCGCGCCGTCCACCTCCGGGGCGAACGTCCGGATGGCGCCGTCGTGCAGCCCGAACGCGAAGATGTTCTTGCGCTCGTAGGTCTGCCGGCGGCTGCTGTCGGCCACCTTGTTGAAGGCTCCGCCGACCACCACCGTGTCACCGACCAGCGCCAGCGCCCAGACCGTTCCGTCGAGCACGTGCGGCGTCCAGTTCACCGGGTCGGCGGAGACCACCGACGGGTGGGCCCGGTCGGCCGTCGCCGGCACGGGTCCGGCCACCGCTGGAACGGCGACGACCGCGACAGCGGCGGCAGCGAGCAGACGACGGCGCATGAGACGGCTCTCCCCGGATTGCGAGTGACAATCCGATCAACGAGTCACCGCCGTAGGCGACACGCTAGTGGGCGGGCTCCGCGGGATCCATCGTGTTCACCATGAAATACGCCGCCCGCTCCAGGTAGCTCCAGAGTTCGGCCTCGTGCTGCGCGGGCAGCCCGAGCGAGTCGACCGCCACCCGCATGTGCCGCAGCCACGCGTCCCGGGCGTCCGCGTCGACCCGGAACGACGCGTGCCGCATCCGCAGCCGGGGATGCCCGCGACTGTCCGAATACGTCGAGGGGCCGCCCCAGTACTGGACGAGGAAGAGGGTGAGCCGGTCGGCGGCCGGCCCGAGGTCCTCCTCCGGGTACATCGGGCGCAGCAGCGGGTCCTCCGCGACGCCCTCGTAGAACTTGTCCACCAGGCGCCGGAACGTGGGTTCGCCGCCGACGGCTTCGAAGAAGGTCACCTCTCCATCCTGCCAGCATCCGCGGCGGTCGCCGGAGCGCCCTGGCGCGGCCAGGACAGGACGATGAGAAGCATCACGATCGCGCCGCCGACGCTCCACAGCCCGACCACGAGCGGCAGCCGGAAGTGGTCGGCCAGCAGACCGGTGATGATGACGGCGGTGAACTGGGTGACCTGCACCCCGCTGCCGACGACCCCGAACGCCCGGGCCCGGTAGCCGTCCGGCAGGGCCAGCGTGAAGTTCGCGTTCAGGGTGGGCAGCAGCGCGCCCTGGGTCAGGCCGGAGAGCATCACCAGCACCGCGACGACCGGCGCGGGCGGCGCCGTCAGCGACGGCACGAGCAGCAACGGCATGGCCACCGCGAGGTACGGGACGAGCCGCGCCCGGTGGTGGGCGGGCACGAGACGGCTGAACAGGATGCCGCCCAGCACGAACCCGAACGGCCCGGCCGCCATGATCAGACCCTGGTCGAGGCTCGAGGCGCTGTGGTCGGGAGTGCCTTCGACGGCCCAGGCCGCGGCGAGCCCTTCCGGGACGATCGCGAAGATCGTGACCGTGAACACCACGGTCACGATGGAGCGCAGCAGCGGGTGGGAGAAGACCAGCCGGAACCCCTCGGCGGTCTCCCGCAGCAGGTGGGTCCGCCCGCGGTCCGGGTTCGCGGCGGGCCGCCGGCTCACTCCGAAGGTGACCAGCAGCGCCGAGGCCAGGAAGGTCAAGACGTCGAGGCCGAGGGCGATCCGCGGGGTCAGGGCGACGGCCAGGGTGGCGCCGGCCATGTAGCCGACCACCTGGGCGGTCTGGCTGGCCGTCTGCTGGAGCGCGGTGGCCAGCGGCAGGCGCTCCCGCCCGACCAGCTCCGGCAGCAGCGCCGAGCGGGCCGCCTGGGCGGGCGGCGCGGCGAGACCGGCCAGCAGCAGGATGAGCAGCATCAGCGCCACCGGGATGTGCGGGATCAGCAGCAGCGCGATCAGCGCCATCCGGGTCAGGTCCGCGACGATCATGACCCGGCGGTACGGGTACCGCTCGGCCACCGCGGACAGCAGCGGCCCGACGATCCAGGGCAGGAAGCCGACCGCGAACGAGGCCGCGGAGAGCAGCACCGACTGGCTCTTGTGGTAGACCAGCACCGTCACGGCGGCCCGGGAGAGGTAGTCGCCGAGCCAGTTGATCAGGGTGGCGAGGTAGACCGCACGGTACTCCTTGAGCCGGAAGATGCTGCGGAAAGTAGCGTTGCCCCCACTTTTTGTAGCCATGTTGGGGTCGTTCGCCACCGAAGCCTCCATCGCTTTCGACAATCGCCGAAGCACGACGAAGGCCGTGCGCGCCCGCTGTTCTTCGGAGACGGGCGCGCCGCTTGTGCAGAATCTGTAGCGGATTCTGCCCGATCGTCCTAGTCGATGCTAGTGAATGCGCGGCTAGAATTGGCCGTTCGGGTGAGAGTGCAAACGTTTCCGGTGCCGTAAGCGCTGGTCAGGTGGCTCCACCGGGGCGCTGCGGCTCACCCGCGGAAGGCGAAGAATTCTCGTTGCCGCCGAGCCAGGCCGGTGGGACGGCGCTGCGTGGCAGCCGGGACGCCGCGATCCGCTCGGACAGGCCCGACGTCTCCAGCGACTCGGTCAGCGCCCGGCGCAGATCCCGCTGGATCACGATCTGGCTGTCGGAGGTGGTCTTCGCGATCGTCCGGATCACCGCGCCGTCCACGGTGAGCTGCTCGACGCCGACCACCTCCGGCGGCTCCAGGAACTCGGTCTGGTGCTCCGGCTCGTGCGCCACCGACTCGGCCGCGATCCTCAGCACGGCGACCGCCTCCTCCGAGTTGACGAAGCCGATCGGGATGTCGATCACGACCATCGCCCAGCCCTGGCTCTTGTTGCCGACCCGGACGATCTCACCGTTGCGGATGTACCACAGCACACCCCGGGCGTCACGGACCGTGGTGATCCGCAGGCCGACGCTCTCCACCACGCCGGTCGCCTCGCCCAGGTCGACCGTGTCGCCCACGCCGTACTGATCCTCCAGCAGCATGAAAAGACCGGCGATCAGATCCTTGACCAGGCTCTGCGCGCCGAAACCGAGCGCCACGCCGACGATGCCGGCGCTGGCCAGCAGCGGCCCCAGGTTGAAGCCGAGCTCACCCATCACCAGCAGCGCGGCCATGGTGAACACCACCGCGCTGACGAAGCTGCGCAGCACCGAGCCGATCGCCTCGGCCCGCTGACGCCGCCGCTCGGGGATGAACTGCCCCTCCTCGGCGGTGACCGTCACCTTCTCCTTCAACGGCTTGAGCAGCGCCGGCATGGAGGCCCGGGAGGTGCTCGACGCCAGCCGCGAGATCGCGCGATGCAGCAGCCAGCGGATCAGCATCGCGATCAGGATGATCCCGATGATCCGCAGCGGCTTGATGACCACGACGTAGCTGCTGTTGCCAAGCCACTGGCTGCCGGTCCAATGGACGAGCCGGCCACAGAGCACGTCGGCGCCGCAGGCCTTCTCGACGTCGGTGCTCGTGAAGATGTCCGGGGTCGACGGGCTGGGCGTCGGAGCTGAGAGGAACACGGGGACAGAAGGTACCGGGTCCGGCTGGGTGAAGACCTCAGACGTTTACCGCGAGGCCACAGATTGTGCTCGCAATTTGGTTATTCATCAGGGACTATTGGCGCACGGGCCCCGTGCGGCGAGGCCCACATCACACACGCATGGGCTACGGGAGCGGTTACAAGCAACTGACACCGGAAGGGTGATCGCGATGCCTGACATACGACCCACGGTTGGCTCTTCCGCGTTGGTGCTGAACGCAACCTACGAGCCGCTGTGCGTCGTATCGGTGCGTCGAGCCACCATCCTCGTCCTGACCGCCAAGGCGGAGTGCGTCTCCGACGGCGACGGCATCCTGCACAGCGCCCACCACACCCTCCCGGTCCCCTCCGTGGTCCGTCTCACGCGGTATGTGAAGGTGCCGTACCGCACCCATGTCGGGCTCTCCCGCCGGGCCGTCTTCGCCCGTGACGGCGGTCGCTGCGCCTACTGCCGCGGCTCCGCCGAGACCATCGACCACGTCTTCCCGCGCAGCCGGGGCGGCCTGCACGCCTGGGACAACGTGGTCGCCGCGTGCGCCAAGTGCAACCACAGCAAGGGTGACAAGACCCCGGCCGAGCTCGGGTGGCGCCTGCACGCGCTGCCGGCCGCCCCGCGCGGTGTCGCCTGGCGGGTGCTCGGGCACCGGACCCCCGACCCGCGCTGGATGGACTGGCTCGACCTGCCGACCGTCCCGGTCGAGACCGCCGAGGCGGCCTAACTCTCGCCGGAGACCAGGGAGGCGAAGACGACGATGTTGTCCTCGTAACCCTCCGCCCCGCCCAGCCATCGTCCGCCGCACGTCATGAGACGCAGCGACGGGCGCGTGTAGTCGCCGTAGACGCGCTTGGCCGGCAGCTTGTTCTTGTCGAACCTCTCCACCGAGTTGACCTCGAAGACCGCCTTCGTGCCGTCCGCGCGCCACACCCGGATCTCCTGGCCCGGCTTCATCGTGTCCAGCTTGTGGAAGACCGACGGCCCGGTCCGGGTGTCGGCGTGCCCCACGATCAGCGCCGGACCGTACTGCCCCGGCGTCGGCCCGCCCTCGAACCAGCCGGCCTCGTTGTGCCGTTTCAGCGGCGGCACGTCCACCGACCCGTCGTTGGCCAGCCCCACCTCGAGAACCGGCGCCGACACCCGCAGCGCCGGGATCTCCAGCCGCTCCGGGCGGCTCGGCTCCATCACCGGGTACTCCCGCGGCGGCGGCTTGTCCGGCCCGCGGAACAGCCCACCGACGTCGAAACCGGTCGCGAAGCCCACTCCCATGCCGACCACGAACAACCCGAGGAAGAGCAGCACGAGCGCGAGCACCCCGATCGTGCCGCCCCGGCGGCCGCGCACGGGGCGCGGTGTCGGCGACCGCCCGGGCAACGGGATCCGGAACGGCGACCGCCCACGGATCGCCGGGGTGGGCGGCAGTGGCCCGGTCACCACTCCCGGCGGCGGCGCGGTGATCACCTGGGCCGGGCGCTTGCGCGCGACGGCGTCAGGCACACGCGTGCCGGAGGGCGGGCGCTCTCCCTGGGCCACGGCAGCCTCAGCCGAGTCGACGGCGGCGCAGTGACATGACGCCGAGCCCCAGCCCGGCCCCCACGGCGAGCAGGCCCCCGCCGATCAGCAGCGAACCGGTGGCGCCCGGCGCGGTGCCACCGCCCCCGGTGGCCGGCCCGCGGCTCGGCTCGACGCCCGCGACGACGTGCAGGGTGGTGGTCGCGGCGCCGCCCTCCGTGCAGCGCAGGGCCACCGGATAGTCGCCGGGCTCGGTGTCGTTCGGCACCCGTACCGTTGCTGTCAGGAAGCCGAACTCGGGCTCGACGGTGACCGAGCCGATCGGCTCGGCCGTCACGGTGGCCGGTTTGAGATTGTCCTCGCAAGAGGCGCGGATCGAGACCTCGTCACCGGCCGGGACGGTGCTCGGGTTGAGTTCCACGAAGACGGCGGCGGCCGCCTGCGCGCCGGATGGGACACCCAGCAGAGCGAGGGTGAGCGCCGCCGCAGCGGCGGGGACGGAAGTACGCATCGGATCCCCCTCCTGCCGTTCGCGACGGAAAGTACGCGGACGGCGCGTGAGGGTGATTTTCGCACCTGCGGGCCCGATCCGCGTAGATCCCGACGGCGTGAGACCCCGGTTCGAGACCCGACGCTCCGGGACGACACGCGCTCCGCTACGGTGATTGATGTTCGGAATACGCAGGATCACCCGGCGCCTGGGGGCGTTCAGTTGTCAGTAATCAGCACCGTTCTGGTCTTCGTGATCATTCCGGTAGTGATCATCGGGACGATCGCGACTCTCGTGCTCGCCGGCTCCGACCGGTCGAAGCCGGACCGTCGTTACCGGCCGGGCCGGCCCTACGACTTCCCGGCGATGTGGTTCACCGCAGCGCCGCAGCAGGTCGCGCCGACATCGGCCGCCCACACCGGACTGGTCATCGAGGACAGCTCCGGCGCACCGGTCCGGCCAGGTCCCACAGGAGGCGCAAGTGACAGTTGGTGAGGTCGCCCCGCTCGAGCAGCCCGCCGAGGGTCCCTTCACGACCCGGCAACTGCTCCGTCTCGACGAGGCGCTCCGGATCGCCGACCAGGTGACCGGTCTCCACTTCAGCATCTACCTCGGCGAGCTCGGCGAGCCGCTGCGCGCCTCCGCCGAGGAGCTGCACCGGCAGACCCGCGACCCGCAGCGCTCAGTGCTGATCGCGGTCTCGCCCAACCAGCGCAAGCTGGAGATCGTCACCGGCGCCGACGCCCGTAAGCGGATCACCGACCGGGACGCGAAGCTGGCCGGCCTGTCGATGGCCGCCTCCTTCGGTGGCGGTGACCTGGCCGGCGGCCTGCTCATCGGGATCGACCAGCTGGCCACCCACGCCGGCGCGGCCTGACCGGTCCGGTCGCGCTGACCGGACCTAGCGCCAGAGCGCAGGACTCACCCGGACCGGATAGGGGCTGTCCAGCCGGGCCTGGCCGTCGGCACTGACCGGCTCCACCGCCTGGTAGACGTCGTCCGTCAACCGGTACGCCTGAAGCGCCGGGCCGGCCTCCACACGCCAGTAGGCGGGGATGCCGGCCGCCGCGTACACGGCCGGCTTGAGCAGCCGGTCGTACCGCCGGGTCTCGTCGGCCTCGATCTCCACCACCAGCGCCACATCCGCCGGATCGACCCAGATCGCCCCGGAGGAGTGCGGCCGCAGCACCGTCACGTCCGGCACCAGGTTGCTCGTGCCCAACTCGATGCCGAGCCGGGCGCACACCCACCAGCCGGGTGGCGCCGCCGAGCGCAGCGTGGTCACCACCGCCTCGACCAGCGAGTCGTGCCGGCTGTCCGGCGGTGGGGTGACGTGCAGACTGCCGTCGAGGATCTCGTACCGGTGCCCGTCCTGGGGAAACAGGTGCAGATCCGGCTCGGTCCACCGGCCCTCCGGCGCGCTCCACCGCACCGGCGAACCCTGGCTCAGCATCGTCACGGGCCACCTCCATCACCGCGGAGTGCCAGACTACTCACACAGAGTTGTTTCCCGTGGATTACGCCGCGGTAAGTTGCCGCATGTGAAAGGCCCGCCCCTCTAAAGCGGGACGGGCCGTCATCACTTTCGGTCAGGCCGAGCGGTCCTTCGCCCGAGCCCTGAGCGCCCGCAGCACCCCGTCCCGGCCCTCGGCGACCAGGCGCCGCAGCGACGCCGGATTGCCCTCCCGGGCCAGCCACGCGTCGGTGAGCGCCACCGTCTCGTCGCTGATCTGGTAGGCCGGGTAGGCCATCATCGCGAACTCCTGCGCCGGCTCACTGTCCGAGCGAGCCCACACGTCCCCGACGACCTCGAAGAACTTCTCCGCGTACGGCGCGGTCAGCGCCACCTGCCGGGTGCTCTGGAAACCCTGCAGCAGCGACCGGTTCAGCCAGTTCGGCGGCGCCTGCGGGCCGGTCAGCTCGGCCCACACACGATCCTTGTTCTCCACGGTCGGCAGCAGCGCCCGGGCGATCGCCGCCTCCCGCTCGCCGCTGGCCGTCCGGTCGCCTGCCAGCTCGTCGTCGATCTCGGACTCCCCGGCGGCGCCCAGGGCCGACAACGCCTGCAGCAGCGACCAGCGCAGCTCGGTGTCGACGACCAGACCCTCCGGCTTGGCACCGCCGGTCAGCCAGCCGCGCAACACCGCCGCCTGCTCCGGGGTACGGGACGCGCCGATGAACGCCCGTGCCCAGGTCAGCTGCCAGCCGCTGCCCGGTTCGGCGGCCGCCAGCCGGGTCTCGGCCAGAGTGGCCAGCTGCGCCCAGCCCTGCGGCGCCCACTCCGGGTCGGCGAAGCTCGCCAGCGCCGTGGACGCCTGCCGCAGTGTGGCGGTGGCCAGGTTGATGTCGTCCTCGGCGGGCAGGCCGGCGCAGACCAGCGCCACGTAGTCGCGGGCCGCCATCTCGGCGTCGCGCAGCATGTCCCAGGCGGCGGCCCAGCACAGCGCCCGCGGCAGCGACGACTCGAAACCGGCGATGTGGCGCACCAGCACGCCCAGTGACCGCTCGTCCAGGCGCAGCTTCGTGTACGTCAGGTCGTCGTCGTTGATCAGCAGCACGTCCGGGGCCTTCACCCCGGCCAGCGCGGCGATCTCGGTACGCTCCCCGGCCACGTCCACCTCGAGCCGTTCCCGCCGCACCAGACGGTCGCCGTCCAGGTCGTACAGGCCGATGCCGATCCGGTGGGTGCGCAGCGTCGGGTAGTCGGTCGGCGCCTCCTGCTGGACGACGACGCTCGTGTAGGCGCCGGCGTCGTCGATCTCGACGACCGGGCGCAGCGTGTTGACCTGAGCGGTCTCCAGCCACTGTGCCGCGAACTTGCGCAGCTCCCGGCCGGACGCCGTCTCCAGCTCGGTGAGCAGGTCGTCGAAGGTGGCGTTGCCCCACGCGTACTTGCCGAAGTAGGCGCGCAGGCCGGTCAGGAACGGGTCCAGGCCGACGTACGCCACCAGCTGCTTGATCACGCTGGCGCCCTTGGCGTACGTGATCCCGTCGAAGTTGACCTCGACGGCCTCCAGGTCCGGCATCTCGCAGTACACCGGGTGGGTGGAGGACAGCTGGTCCTGCCGGTAACCCCAGGACTTGCGGATCGACAGGAACGTCGACCACGCGTCGGTGAACCGGGTGGCCTCGGTGTTGCACCAGTGGCTCGCCCACTCGGCGAACGACTCGTTGAGCCACAGGTCGTTCCACCAGCGCATGGTGACCAGGTCGCCGAACCACATGTGGGCCAGCTCGTGCAGGATCGTGTTGGCGCGCTGCTCGTACTCGTAGTCGGTGACCTGCGAGCGGAAGATGTAGTGCGACTCGGCGTGCGTGACGCAGCCGAAGTTCTCCATCGCGCCGGCGTTGAAGTCCGGCACCCAGAGCTGGTCGTACTTCGGCAGCGGGTAGCGCACCCCGAACTGCTCGTGGAAGAAGTCGAAGCCCTGTTTCGTGATCAGGAAGAGGTCGTCGGCGTCCAGATGGCGGGCCATCGAGGCGCGGCAGAAGACGCCCAGCTCGATGCCGTCGTGGGAGTCGCGCACCTCGTGGTACGGCCCGGCGCAGATCGCGGTGATGTAGGTGCTCATCCGCGGCGAGGTGGTGAAGTGGACGGTCTTCGCGCCGAAGCCCGCCTCCTCCTCCGATCCCACCGGCATGTTCGAGACGACCTTCCAGTGCCCGGGAGCGGTCACGTGCCACGTGAACACGCTCTTGAGGTCTGGCTGGTCGAAGCACGCGTACGCCCGCTGGGCGTCCGCCGTCTCGAACTGGCTGTAGAGGTAGACCTCCTTGTCGACCGGGTCGAGGCTGCGCTGGAGCCCCTGGCCGCTGGCCGAGTACTTGAAGTCGCCGGACACCACCAGGGTGTTCTCGGCGGCGAGCCCCGGCAGCGGCAGGCCGGTCTCCGGGGACCACCCGCTGAGGTCCAGCGGAACCCCGTTCAGCGTCGCGGAGTGGATCCGCGCGGCCGCCGCCTCGGCGAACGTCGCCGCGCCGGGCTCGGCGCACCGGAAGCTGATCACTGAGGTGGACCGGAACGTGTCGGAGCCGGGATTGCCGTGCCCGTCGGTCAGGTCGAGGGTGATGTCGTACCCGGTCACCTCGAGCAATCGACCACGCTCCGCAGCCTCGACCTGGGTCAGGTTGTGAACACCGGCCACGTGCACTCTCCTTCGAGCTGACTGCGTTTACCCGAAGCCTATGCGGCGACCGCGACGCAACTCACCCCGACCGGCGGCCGAATGAGGAGGAAGATCGAGCCATGACTCAACGTTCCACCGTCGACATGTGGTTCGACCCGCTCTGCCCGTGGGCCTGGATCACCTCCCGCTGGCTGCTGGAGGTGGAGAAGGTCCGTCCACTGGACGTCCGGTTCAACGTGATGAGCCTGTCGGTGCTCAACGAGGGCCGCGACGAGCTTCCCGAGCGTTACAAGGAGTTGCTGGCCAAGGGCTGGGGCCCGGTCCGGGTCTGCGTCGCGGCCGCCGAGGCCGCCGGCCCGGAGGTCCTGCGTGACCTCTACACCGCCCTCGGCACCCGGATCCATCTGCGGAAGTACGAGATCGACGACCCGAAACTGTTCCAGGAGGCGCTGGCCGAGGTCGGCCTCGACCCGGCGCTGGCCGAGGCGGCGCACACCGACGCCCACGACGGGGCACTGCGGGCCAGCCACGACGCCGGCATGAAGCCGGTCGGCACCGACGTCGGCACCCCGGTCATCCACGCTCCCGGGCCGAACCCGGGGGAGACCGTGGCCTTCTTCGGGCCGGTCATCACCCCGGCGCCGAAGGGCGAGGCCGCCGGCAAGCTGTGGGACGGCGTCCTGCTGGTCGCCGGCACGCCCGGCTTCTACGAGCTGAAGCGCAGCCGCGATCTGGGACCGATCTTCGATTAGTTGCCATTCGGGGGCGACGCCCGCGAAAGGCGAACTTCGGCCCGCCATCCGTCGTTGGATGGGGTGATGTACACCTCACCCAACGCGGAGGCGGGTATGCCGGAGAGTAAGCCGGTCGAATTGAGCATCAGTGTTCAGCGGGAGTTCTGGGACTATTTGCCCCCGGAAGTGGCTTCCATGCTCGCTCCTCCGGTGATCGTCACCGCCACGCCCGCCGAACGCGAGGTGAATTCCCCCTCCACGGCACGGTTGAGCAGGTCACCGGGGAAGACGCCGGTGGGTGGGGGCCGACGGCGCGCCGGGTAAGTTGCCTGCCATGACGGTCGTGCACCCGATCAGCCGGGCCTGGATCACCAACGGGGGTACCGGGGCCCAGAACTACGACGAGTTCGCCGACGACGCCGAAATCACCGACATCATCAAGGCCAACCCGCACAGCGCGCTTGCCGTGGAGATGCCACACCTCGCGCCCGAGTCCCTCGGGAAGTCCTTCCTCGAGTCACTGCCGGACGCCGTGGTCCGTCTGCAGCGTGATCAGGCCGAGGAGAAGTACCGGCAGGCCGAGCACGTCGTGGTGCTCTACCGCATCACGGGACCGGGCGAGGCGCCGGCCTACGGCCTGTGGAGCATGGTCGAGACCGGCCAGATCTCCACCAGCGCCGACGAGCCCGGCCTGGTCATCCGCAACGAGGACGTCTTCATCAGCAAGGTCCGCGAGCGGGTCGCGCTGGCCGAGGCGGTCAACACGCTGCTCTCCCCGGTCCTGCTGCTGCAGACCGGCCGCGGCGAGGAGCTGCACGCCGCGCTGGCCGAGGCGACCGGCGCCGCCGGTGAGCCGGCCGCGGTCGACGTCGACAACACCGGCCGCACCCACGCCATCTGGCCGGTCGGCCCCGGCGAACTCCAGGACCGCCTCCTCGCGCTGGCCGGCGGCGGCGAACTGGTGGTCGCCGACGGCAACCACCGCAGCCTGGCCGCGCAGACCGGCGGGCTGGAGCGGTTCCTGGCCGTCGTGACCACGCCCTCGTCGGTCTTCATCCAGCCGTACAACCGCCTGATCAGTGAGCTGCCCGCGCCGCTCGGCGAGCTGCTGGAGCGGCTCCGCGCGGCCGGCGCGACGGTCACCGAGGTGCCGCGTGCCGCGCAGCTGCCACCCAAGGGCACCATCGAGATGTACGCGGCGGGCCGCACCTTCGCCCTGGAACTGCCGTCCGACCCGGCCGGCGCCACGGTGGAGAACCTGGACCACGCCCTCGTCGAGCGTGTCCTGCTGCGTGACTCGCTGGGCCTGGACCCGGGCGACAAGCGGATCTCCTACATCGGCGGCGACTACCCGGTCGAGTGGCTGCGCGGCGAGGTCGACGCCGGCCGCGCCGAGCTGGCCGTCCTGATCGCCCCGGTCACGGTGGAGGACTTCGTCGAGGTGAACCTGGAGCGGCTCAAGCTGCCCCGCAAGAGCACCTGGTTCACCCCGAAGGCCCGCGGCGGCCTGGTGCTGGCCGAAATCCGCTGATGATCCACCCGCAGGTCACGGCCGCCGCCGAGGTGAGGCGGCGGCCGTCTTCGAAGCAGCTGGCCGTGGACCCCTACCAGCGCCTGCTCGAGGTCCGGGCGGCCATGGAGGAGTCCAACGAGGCCGAGTCCGGTCCGGCGTGGCCGCTTCCGGTGGTCGCCGACTTCGACGCCGACGGCGTGCCCTGCCGTCTCTACGCGACCCGGACCGGCGCCCCGGTCCTGGTCTACCTGCACGGCGGCGGCTGGTGTTACGGCAGCATCGAGACCGTCGACCGGTTCTGCCGCCGGGTCGCGGAGCGTTCCGGCTGCGCGGTGGTCTCGGCCGGCTACCGCCTCGCCCCCGAGCACGTCTTCCCGGCAGCCCTCGAGGACGCCGAGACGGTCGTGTCCTACCTGCGCCGCTCCGGCGCCGACCTGGGGCTCGACGTCGCGCGGCTGGCGATCGGCGGCGACAGCGCGGGCGGCCAGCTCGCCACCGTCACCGCCCGCCGGCAGCGCGACGCGGCCACCCCGGTGGACTTCCAGGTGCTCATCTACCCGGCCGTCGACCCGCTCACCTCCGCCGAGTCGTACGACGAGGTCGGCGAGTACGGCCTGGACCGCGCCTCGATGAAGCTCTCCTGGGAGACGTTCGTCCCCGACCCGGTGCGCCGGCTCACCCCGGACGTGGCGCCGCTCGCGGTCGCCGACCTGTCCGGGATGCCACCCACCCTGCTGATCACCGCCGAGTACGACGCGCTGCGCGACGAGGGCGCCGACTACGCGAACGCGCTGATCGCCGCGGGCGTCCCGGTGGTGCACACCCGTTACATGGGTGTGAACCACGGATTCGCCCGCAAACTGGCCATCATCGACGCCGCGCGGGCCGCGGCTGATCAGGTGGCCTCCGCCCTGCGTTCGGCCCTCACCTTCTGAAAGACTTCTGCCATGCGTCTCTACCTGGGATCCGACCACGCCGGCTTCGAGCTGAAGAACCACCTCGTGAACCACCTGAACAAGCAGGGGCACGATGTGGTCGACGTCGGACCGCACGTCTACGACGCCGAGGACGACTACCCGGCGTTCTGTTTCCACACCGGCGTGAAGGTGGTCGCCGACCCCGGATCGCTCGGCATCGTCATCGGCGGCTCCGGCAACGGCGAGCAGATCGCCGCGAACAAGGTCCCCGGCGTACGGTCCGCGCTGGTCTGGAAGGCCGAGATCGCCGAGCTGGCCCGCCAGCACAACGACAGCAACGTGATCGCCATCGGCGCCCGCCAGCACACGCTGGACGAGGCCACCGCGTTCGTCGAGGCGTTCATCGCGACGCCGTTCTCCGGCGACGCCCGGCACGCCCGCCGGATCGGCCAGCTCACCGATTACGAGGTCGCCCGGAAGTTGCCCGAGCTGCCCGAGTCGGCCACCACCGCCTGACCCCGTAACCCACCTTCAGCCGGTCGTCCGGGTTGTCTCCCGTGTGTCGAGGCCGCTCTGACGGCCGGCTGAAGCTTTCGGCACGACGCCTTTCCCTCTGCCGGGACAGCGCGGCTGGTCGGCCGTGCCACCTCACCGGCGCGGCAGCTCCTCACGGGGCAGCCAGTTGCGCCGGACGATCGGCAGGCTCTTGTCCGCCTCGGCCAGATCCTCGTCGGTGGGCCGGGACGCGTCCCGCGCCCGCAGCGCGGCACCCACGCTCACCTGCGACGACCCGGAACCGACCAGACCACGCAAGCCACGATCGGCCTCCCGGTCGTCGCCGCCCGGCCCGGATCCGGGCCGGCGCGGCGGGCCGCCACGGGACGGCCGCTGCCCGGGCCGCTCGCCGCTCTCGGCGGTCGGGCGCGGGCCGTCGCCGTCCGGTGTCACCACGGCGGGCGGCGGGCCCGGCACCGGCGGGGGTGCGGGCACCGGCGAAGCGGACGCCGGGGGAGCGGGCACCGGAGGCGGCGCCGGCACCGGGATCGCCGGAGCGGCCCCGGACGGTCCCGGAACCGGCCTGGGCACCGCCGGTGGGACGGGGCCGTCCGCGGGCGTGTCGGTGTCCGCCCCGGCGGATGCCGAGGAGGGGCGCACGCGGCGGCGACGGCGTTCGGGCTGGCCCATGACGCCGACGGTACCGCCGCGGAAGCCGGCACGGCACACCCGCTCAGAAGACCTCGGTGGAACTCGGCCGGCGGTGCCACCCGAACGCGACCGTCGGATCGTTCCCGGTCAGCAACCGGGCCCGGCCGGACGCCACCAGCGCCGAGAGCGGGGTCCCGCCCAGATAGACGGTGCCCAGGTCGGTCACCGAGCAGACCACGTCGGCCGGGCCGGTGGCCGGAACGCACACCGCGCCGTCCGGACCGCCGGTGAGCCGCCAGCGCCCGGAGTTCCGCTCCAGGATCGGGTCGGTGACCTCGAGAACCACGTCGACCGCGGTGGCGTACCGGCGGGCGGCCAGCGCGGCGGGCACGTCGACCAGGCGCAGCCAGAGGGCGTCGAGCAGGGCGGGGCCGAGGCGGCGTGGCTCGTCCACCAGGAAGCGCAGCGGTTCATCCACGGCGCCCAGCCGGAACGTCACGCTGCGGGACAGGTCGATGCTCAGCAGGAAACGCCAGAGCGCCTGGTACGTCTCCGGATCGGTGGCCGCCACCTCACGGACCTGTACCTCACCGTCCGGACCGTGGTTGTTCCAGCCGTCCTTGACCCGCCACAGCGCGTACCCGGTCGGGCCGTCCGGGCCGTCGTGGACCACCGCGTAACGCTTGGTGGCGCCGTCGCGATGGGCCTCCGGATCGCCCAGGACGTAACGCCACCACCGGTCGTCGCGGCTGGACCAGCCGACGCGCTCCGGGCGCAACTGCTCGTACACCTTGGTGATGTCGGTGAGCAGGGTGACCGGATCGGCCATCCGCAGCCGGCCGGCCGGCTCGGTCGGCGCTGCGGTGAGACGCACCTCACGGTTCATGATCGTGAACCCGAGCCGGGACGAGGCGGGGCCGTAGCCGTACCTCGGGTAGATGGAGGTCTCGCTGGCCCAGAGGACCGCGACCGGCTCCCGGCCGGCCTCGGCGATCTCGGCGAGCTGTCGTCGCATCATCCGGCTCAGCAGCCCTCGCCGGCGGTGGGTGGGGAGCACACCCACCCCGGAGACGTGCGCGGCCGGCACGACGGCTCCTGGGACCGTCAGATCACGGGTGAAGGCGTCGATGTGCCCCACCACCCGGCCCGCGTCGTCGGCGACCAGCGAGCGGTCCAGCTCGAAGATCCCCGACTCCAGTTCGCGTAACTCCTCGGGGTAGTCCTCGTGGAACGCCGTGCCGAGAAGCTCGAAGATCGCCGGAACGTCCCCCTGGACGGTGGGGCGGATTTGTATCTCTTCCTTCATGGCTTGTGTGTAACGGACTGCTGTCTGCCTCGGCGACTGATTTGTTGGCTCGCTACCCTCGAACTGTCGCCGGTCGCCGACCGCAGGCCGAAGGGGGAACCATGCCGGAGCAACCGCAGTGGTCCGAGCGGACGCTCGACATGCCGCCGCAGGACCCGTGGGCCGACCAGCCGACCGCGCAGGCCCGGCCCACCGGCACGCCATCGGGGCCCGCCCCGGGTGCGCCGGAGCCGTCCCCGGCGCCCGCCTCGTCCCCGTTCAGCCGGGGCCGCGCCCGGGTCACCCAGCGCACCCAGCAGTTCACCGGGCAGTTCACCGGCCCGGTCGGCGCCGGGCACGAGCCCACCGGCACCGGCTGGCCCGACGACCACAGTCAGCAGCGGCCGCAGCGCAGCCTGAGCTGGCACATCCACCGGCTGCGCCGGGGTGGCGAGTGGAGCAGCGCCGCGATCCTGTTCGCCTTCGTCTGCTGGGGCATCTGGGCGCTGTCCGAGGACGGCGACCTGTTCACCCCGATGATTCTTTTCGTGGTCGAGCTGTGCGTGGCCGCGGGCGTGTTCGCGCTGGCCCGCTTCGTCGGCCGCCTGGTGCTGGAGCGGCAGATGGGCCGGGTGCGGCACACCGCCCGCGGCGCGCACATGATCACCGGGATCTTCATGGTCGGCGTCGGCATCGCCTATCTGCGCCGGACCGACTGGGTGATGGATGCCGTCAACTGGGTGACCAGCACCTTCTGATCAGCTGACCGGTTTGCCGCCGGTGATCCCGAGGACCTCACCGGTGGTGTAACTGGACTCCGGGCTCGCGAAGTAGACGTAGGCCGGGGCCAGTTCGGCCGGCTGCCCGGCCCGCCCGATCGGGGTGTCGCCGCCGAAGGACTTCACCTTCTTCTCCGGCATGGTGGCCGGGATCAGCGGCGTCCAGATCGGGCCGGGCGCCACCGCGTTGACCCGGATGCCCTTCTCGGCCAGGTCCTCGGCGAGCGCCTTGGTGAAGGCCACGATGCCGCCCTTGGTGGTGGCGTAGTCGAGCAGCGCGCTCGACGACAGGTAGGCCTGGATCGACGCGGTGTTGATGATCGCCGAGCCGGGCGGCATGTACGGCACCGCGGCGCGGCACAGCCAGAACATCGCGTACAGGTTGGTCTTCATGACCCGGTCGAACTGCTCGTCGGTGATCTCGGTGATGCCGCCCGGCTGCGCCATCTGATAGGCGGCGTTGTTCACCAGGAGGTCGATCCCGCCGAACTCGGTCCGGGCCCGTTCGATGATGGCCCGGCAGTGTGCCTCGTCCCGGATGTCGCCGGGCATCCGGACCGCCTTCCGGCCGGCCTTCTCGATCCACTGCGCCGTGTCGGCGGCGTCGGACTCCTCCTCCGGCAGGTAGGAGATCAGCACGTCGGCGCCCTCCCGGGCGTACGCGATGGCCACCGCCCGGCCGATGCCGGAGTCGCCGCCGGTGATGACCGCCTTGCGCCCGGTCAGCCGCCCGGTGCCCCGGTAGCTCTCCTCACCGTGATCCGGCCGGTCCGGCATCGCCGAGGTCAGGCCGGGCGGCTGCTGGTCGCCTCCGTCGAGCTCGGGCTTCGGGTACATGTCACGCGGATCCACGTCGCCTCCTCGTCTCACGTCGTCGCCCTTCCGATTCCCCGACGACGTGCGGATAACCGGATCGTGGGTATCCCGGCCGGCATGAAAGATCCACGAGTGAGCGCCGTCGTCATCACCTGGCAGCGGCGTGCCGAGGCGCTGGCCTGTGTGAGCCGGCTGCGGGAACTGCCGGAACGGCCGCACATCGTGCTGGTCGACAACGGCTCCACCGACGGCACCGCGGACGCGGTCCGCGAACGACATCCGGACGTCGAGGTGGTCGCCCTCGGCGAGAACCTCGGGGCCGTCGGCCGCAACATCGGGGTACGCCGTACGCGAACCCCCTACGTGGCCTTCTGCGACGACGACACCTGGTGGAGCCCCGGTTCGCTGTCTCGCGCCGCCGACGTCCTCGACGCCCATCCGCGGCTGGCCCTGGTGAACGCCCGGATCATGGTGGAGCCGGCCGGGTCGGAGGATCCGATCGTCGCCGAGTTGCGGAACTCGCCGGTTCCCGCCCCGGACTGGATGCCCGGCCCCGCCCTGGGCAGCTTCCTGGCCGGCGCCTCGGTCGTCCGGCGTGACGCGTTCGAGGCGGCCGGCGGCTTCAGTGAGCGGCTCTGGCTCGGCGGCGAGGAGGAACTGCTCGCCACCGACCTGATCGCGGCCGGCTGGGAACTGTGCTACCTGGAGGACCTGATCGTGCACCACCGGGCGTCCGCGGTCCGCGACAGCGCCCACCGGCGGCGGGTGGGGCTGCGCAACACGCTCTGGTTCACCTGGCTGCGACGGCCGTTCGCCCCGGCCGTACGCCGAACGCTTTTCCTGGCCCGCACCGTCCCCCGGGACCGGACCTCGCTGCTCGGGGCCCTCGACGCGCTGCGCGGCGCCGCCTGGCTGCTCGCCGAGCGGCGGCCCCGCCCGGCCGCCGTGGAGGCCCGGCTCAGCCGGCTCGACGAGGCCCAGCGCCGCTCGACGGCCCGCCGCTACGTCGGCTGACGCCCCCGGTTCGGTGCCGTGCCCAGGAGGGCGCCGTGGTGCCGGCCGGTGGCCGAGGAGACGACGAGCGCGGCGGGCCGGCCGGCCCGTGCCACGCGGCACGGGCCGGCGCCGTGCGTCACGCGTCGGTCATCACCTTGCCGGTCTCCAGCAGGGACTTGAGGTCGCTGAGGACCCAGGCCCAGCCGCCGCCACCCTCCGCGCCGGCGTCTGGGCTCCCGGACACCATCGCGGAGTGGGCCGGCGCACCGGTCAGCTCGTGCGTGATGGTGACCCGGCACACGCCCGGACCGGAGTCCTCGATCTCGTAGGTGAGCGTGGTGAACGGCTCCGTCGCGGTGGACGGGTCCATCAGCATCCGCCACGTCTGGACCAGGCGCCGCGGCGGCTCCGCCTCCAGCACCTCGCCGTCGATGATGGTCTCGGGCAGCTCGAACCCACCGGCCGCCGCGTAGGCCCTCATCTCCTCGGTGGCCGTCGAGTAGAACCGGCCACCCTTCTTGAGCTCGTAGAACTGCGGAGCGGCATACGCGTATTTGGCGGTCCACTCGGGGTCGGTGATCGCGGTCCAGATCTTGTCGGCGGGCGCCTTGATCCAGATGCGGAAGACCTTGGTGTCGCTCATGACTCCTCCAGCGTGTTCTTGAGATCGATCAGTGCGGTCACGTGCTGTTCGGTGAACTTGTCGATCCACCGGTCGTGGATCTGCCGGATCGGGATCGGGTTGAGGAAGTGCAACTTCTCCCGCCCGGACCGGCGCACGACGACGAGACCCGCCTCTTCGAGCACCCGGAGGTGCTTGGCGACGCCGAACCGGGTCATCTCCAGCTCGGACTCCAACTCGGTGAGCGTGCGGCCGTCACGCGTGAAGAGCAGGTCGAGCAGGAACCGGCGGCTCGGGTCGGCCAGCGCCTTGAACACCCGGTCGTCGTCCGTCATGACACTAAGTTAGGTGACCTTTTGGTCACCTGTCAATCGGAACCGAGATGTCGATCTTTCGAAGCACGTCGGTGAGGCCTAAGCTCTGCGGCCGTGTGGTCATTCAAGAAGGAGCGCGCCGCCGAGGAGGAAGCGCCGGAGTTCTGCCGCTTCCTCGACGAGGATGCCGAACGCCTGCGCGAGGTGCTGCGAAAACGGGATTGGGAGAACGCCCGCGAGATTCTCGGCGCGCCCGATCCGGAGACCCGCGGTTACTACCTCTCCGTCGCGGCGAGCACCTACGGGGTCGACAGGTGGATCACCGGTGCCGAGCCCGGGGCGGCCCTGCCGCTGCTGATCCGCGGCGCCGCCCTGCTCACCGCGGCCGGGGAACTGCGCCCGGGCGGCTGGACCGGCAGGATCAGTGACGCGGCGGCGGAGCTCTGGACCCGATGGGTGGGTCAGGCCGCCGCGTGCATCGACGAGGTGACCACCCGGGAACCGGACTGGGCCGACGCCTGGGCCTGGTCGATCGCCCTGAGCCGCTTGCAGGGCCTGCCCCTTGAGGAGCACCGGCGGCGCTTCCACCGCCTGATCGAGATCGAGCCGGACCACTGGTACGGCCACGAGCAGATGCTGCTCGCCCTCACCCCGAAATGGGGCGGCAGCTCGGAGGCGATGTTCGACTTCGCCCGTACCCGTGCCGCCGCCTGCCCCGGCACCCACATCGGGGCGCTCGTCGTGCTGGCCCACCGGGAGCACAACGCGCATCTGGCCGACGTCCGCGAGCCGGACAACCCGGACCGCTCGCTCGAGCTGACGTACTACGAGCCCACCGAGGTGACGGACGACCTCTGGGACGCCTCCCAGCTCTCCTTCTGGCACGACGACTACAGGACGACGGTGCTGACCCCGATCGTCTGGAACAACTTCGCCTACGCCTTCGCCTGGGGCGACTTCCACAAGCCGGCCTGGTCGCTCTTCGAGTCGATCGGCGAGGACTGGATCACCCGGTCCCCGTGGGGCGACGTCAAGTTCTTCCTCAGGTCCCGCGACTACACCCGGGACAACCTCGAATGACGTACCCGACTCGGAGCAGCCGTGTGGCCTAAGACGAAGCGGCGTGCCGACGACGCCGACGACACCGTAGTGATCAACGATTTCCTGCACGACGAGGGCGCCCGGCGGCTCAGCACGGCCCTGCGCGGACGGGACTGGCCGACCGTACGGAAGGTCCTCACCGCCGCCGATCCGGAGCGCTTCATGTTCTACATGGAGTTCGCCGCCTCCACCCGCGGCGTGGAGGACTGGATCCCCGAGGTGATCCGCGCCGAGCCGGACTCGACCCTGCCGTTGCTGATTCGCGGCGCCCGCGCCGTCTACTGGGCGTGGGACGCCCGGGGCGGCGGCACCGCCGACACGGTCACCCCGGAGCAGTGGAAGGTCTGGTTCCAGCGCCTCAAACTGGCCGAGAACTGCCTCGACGAGGTGATCGACCGCGACCCGGGGTGTGCCGAGGCCTGGCACTACCTGATCATCCTCGGCCGGGCCCGTCAGTTGCCGATGGAGGAGCGCTGGCGCCGGTTCAACCGGCTGATCGCGATCGACCCCACCCACCTGTTCGGCCACGAGCAGATGCTCGACAACCTGATGGCCAAGTGGAGCGGCAGCGCCGAGGCGATGTTCGACTTCGCCCGCACCCGTGCCGCCGCCTGCCCCGGCACGAACGTCCCGGTGATCGTCGCGCGGGCGCACCTGGAGCATCGCCGGTCCGAGGGCGGCAACGCGTACCTCAGGCGGCCCGAGGTCTCCGGCGAGATCCTGGCCGCCGCCCACGCCTCGGTGTGGCACGACGGCTACCGGCGCTCGCTGTTGACGCCCGTACTGTGGAACCACTTCGCCTACAGCCTCAGCGTGGGCCGGCTGTTCCGGCCGGCGAACGCGCTCTTCGACGAGATCGGCGACGACTGGGTCTGCGCCGCCCCGTGGCGGTCCGTCGAACGCTTCACCGACCTGCGCGAC
Organism: Actinoplanes sp. NPDC049802; assembly: GCF_040656595.1. Taxonomy (NCBI): domain Bacteria; kingdom Bacillati; phylum Actinomycetota; class Actinomycetes; order Micromonosporales; family Micromonosporaceae; genus Actinoplanes; species Actinoplanes sp. NPDC049802. The sequence goes on along the minus strand of NZ_JBFAMR010000003.1, from coordinate 8,451 downwards.
TGGTCCCGTGAGAAGGACGACGACATCGGCCGCGACGACTGACACCGCGGGAACGCCGGGCAGACCAGGTCGGTGCGCCTCAGCTGACCCGGTCTGCTTCGCCCGGCTTCTCGACCCGTACGCCGACGCTCTTGAATTTCTGGCCGCGGCCGAGGTCGCCGGCCTGCCCCTGCCTCCCGCCGCGCCGAGATGGTCGAGCGGACCATGCTGCTGGACCAGGCGATCAGCGCCCTGCGCCGTCTGCACAAAAACACACCTTCCACACCGGACCCGACAATGACCGGCCGGCCGTTGAAAACCGCTGTGTACGGCTGGATCAGACGACGGCCGAAGACGCAGGCCGGCACCGCCTGGGCATGTCTCGTCAGTGGACCTCCCCGCTCATCCAGCGGAAGGGCTTCCCCCGAGCCAATCGCAGAGCTCGAGGTCACGGGTTTACATCACACTTCTCACGCGAGTTGAACGACTCCAAGGCCACCATGCGGTGCTCAATCGTGGGGAAGGCGTGCGTTTGGAAGCACCGAAGCCGTCCCACTTTGGAGTGCTTTTCGCCTCCGGGCACTGCCGGCCGTGCTCGAACCCGTTGTTGGATTAACTGTCCTCACCGCGGAGGGCGGTGTGCCGGCCGTCTCCCGCGAGCCGTGCCACCCGGGAGTGATCGATGCCGCCGACGAGCACCACCGTCGCGTTTCAGCTGCTGGAAAGGATCGTCGGGACGGGCCGCGCCGCGGGTGCCGCCCTCACGGACGGCTCGGTGCTGACCATCGACGCCGTCAGCGACCAGTTCGGCGTGAGCCGGCCTACCGCGACCGCGGCGATTCACAAGCTCATCGAGAAGGGGGTCCTGCGCAACCGTCAGCGCACCGGCGCGGTCGTGCAGCCGCGCGCGCACTGGCTGTACCTCGACGCCGAGTTGCTCCACTGGCTGCTCGACGCCGAGCAACTGGGCGCCGTCGAGTTGGTCCAGGAGACCCGGCGGGGCATCGAGTCGGCGGCCGCGCGTGCCGCCGCCAGCCGCATTCAGCCCCACCAGTACGACCCGATCATGACCGCTGCCCTGCGGATCTACGACCTCGGCTACCGGCAGGGCAAGAGGTTCGGGCACCACTGGCGCCAGTTCGGCGACGTCGACGCGACCTATCACGGGCTCATCCTGCGCGCGTCGGGCAACCACGTGTTCCAGGCCTTCGAGTCGGTCATCGCCCGCGTCCTGTGGGCCCGCCTGCAGAACCGCGACGACGCGGCTCCGGGCGACGCCGGACCCGACGACGCCGACCGATTCCCGAAACAGCCGAAGCCGGAAGCCATGATCCTCCACGTGGCCCAGGCCAAGTCGGTGATCCAGCGCAAACCCGACGCCGCCGAGGTGATCACTCAGGCGATCATGGCCGAGTTCGCCACTGGGCTCGACACCCCGTACATGCGGGCCGGCCTCGCCCACGCGCTGCACCACGACCTGCAGTGGAGCGCGAGCGAGCTGAAGGAGTACGGCCCACTGCTGGAGCTGTTTCCGTCCCGGCCCATGACCCCCACCGAGGAGAGGAGGTGAGAAGAACATGGCCAACGAGCCCGGACGATTCACCGTCGTCGAGCTGATCGCGTTGCTGTTCGCGGTGACGTGCGTGCTGTCGATGATGGCGAACGGAAACGGCCCCGCGTGAGCCGGCGTGCAGGCCGGTCCACGCAGAGCCGTCCCTCAGCGGCGCGGGGTCCCGGAAAACCCGGGACAGGGAGTACGGGACCCCGCGTCATCCACCCGACCACGGTACCGCGGCGCGCGGAGTCGTCCGCCCTGGGCGGCTAAGTCCCGCTCCGGATGCGCCGATACGGAGGTCGTGAGCGGTGAGGTCGCCAGGCGGTGGGCTTTCTCGTCCTGGGCCGTCCTGGGTGCCGGTGTGCCGACCGCGGTGTTCGTCGCCGTCGCCGACGCCACAACCGCCACGACGGTGTACCTCGCCGGTGTTCTCGTCACCGTCGCAGCCATGGCTGCCGGCATCGGCCGCAACGTTGCCGCCGGGCAACGGCGGCCGTGGCTGTTGATCCTGGCCGCACTCTGCGTGTCGCTGGTGGGCGAGTTGTCCCGTCTCCTGGTCCGGCTGGCCGAGCCGGCGGCGCACACCGTGCTCAGCGTGTTCCCGACCGCGATGCTGCTGCCCAGCTATCTGCTGCTCGGCGCCGGAGTCCTGGACCTGTTGCGGCGCAGCCGGGCCACCGACGACGACCCCGCCCGCGTCGACACCGTGCTCATCGCCGTCGGTTCCGCGCTGCTGGTGTGGTCGCTGTGGATCGAGCCGTGGATAGCCGGTCCCGACCCTCGCTGGCAGAGCCTGCTCGCCGCGATGATGCCGCTGATCGCGGCGCTGCTGTTCACCTGCGCCATGCCGATGCTGCTGCTGGGCCGGACCGGCGCGCCGGCGCTGTGGCTCTTCGTGACCAGCGGCGTCGCGCTCGTGGCCGCCAACATGCTGCTGGCCGTACGCGGCTGGTTCGCACCCGGTCCCGGCGGCCTCTCGTTGAACGCCGTCGGCGCCGGGATGCTGCTGGCCTTCTTCGCCATCGCCGCCTGTGTCCTGCATCCGACGGTGGTCGTCCTCGGGCAGCCGGTGCAGGCCAGATCCCGCCTGCTGCACATCGGCCGTACCGCGATGATCACGGCCACGCTGTGTGTTCCCTCGGTGCTCAGCGTGGCTGCCCCGCCACGAGGTCAGACCTTCGCTCTGGTACGGGCGACGCTCTCGCTGGCACTGATCGGCGTCGTGGTCGCGCGCGTGGTGCGGGCCAACAACTCGCGGGCCCGAGCCGAACAGGAGGCCCGCTGGCGCGCCCAGCACGACCAGCTGACCCGGCTGCCGAACCGGGAGATGCTGGCCGCCGCCCTGACCCGCTGGACCGCCCGCACCGCCGTGGAGAACCGGGTCAGTGTCCTGCTGCTGGACCTGGACCGGTTCAAGATGATCAACGACCACTGGGGTCACGAGGCCGGAGACGAGTTGCTGCGCGGAGTCGCCGCCCGGATCACCGCCGCCACCCGGGCCGAGGACCTGGTGTGCCGGGTCGGCGGTGACGAGTTCGCGGTGGCGCTGACCGCCCCGGCCGGCGAACCGATGGCCGAACGGCTTGCCGGGCGCCTGCTCGTCGTCCTGGCCGAGCCCCTGCCACTGTCGGTCGGCACGGTCGGGGTCACCGCCTCGATCGGCATCGCCCACTCCGACTCCAGCAGCGGTGTGGTGGAACTGCTGCGGGACGCGGACACCGCGATGTACCGGGCGAAGGACTCCGGCGGCAACCGTCACGCATCCTTCGACCCACGGCTGCGCGAACTGCTGCAGCGGCGGGTCACCGTCGAACACGCCTTCCGGGGCGCCCTGGACCAGGGTCAGCTCGCCGTGCACTATCAGCCGCTGGTCGACCTGAAGACCGAACGGGTCGAGGGTTTCGAGGCCCTGATGCGCTGGACCCACCCCGAACTCGGCCCGATGTCCCCGGTGGAGTTCATCCCGGTGGCCGAGGACACCGGCATGATCGTCGCGGCGGGGGCGTGGCTGCTCGAGCAGGCCGCCGCCCAGGCACGCGAGTGGCGGACCGGGCATCCGGAGCGGCCGCCGGTGCACGTGTCGGTGAATCTGGCCGTACGCCAGCTCCGAGAACCCGGTCTTGCCGGGCATGTCGGACAGATCCTGGACCGCACCGGACTGCCGGCCGAGGGTCTGTGGCTGGAGGTGACCGAGTCCAATTTCATGGAGGATCCGGACACCTGTCTGCGAACCCTGCACGACCTGGAGGCGCTGGGCATCACGCTGTGCATCGACGACTTCGGGACCGGATACTCGTCGCTCAGCTATCTGCAGCGTCTCCCGGTCGCCATCGTCAAGATCGACCGGGCGTTCGTGGCGGATGTCGGCGAGGGCGGCACGAACGAGTCGATCGTGCGGGCGGTTCTGGCCATGTCGCACGCGCTGGGGCACCGGGTGGTCGCGGAGGGGGTCGAGACCACCGTGCAGCGCGACTGGCTGCGCGCGAACGGCTGCGACTTCGGCCAGGGATGGCTCTACGGCAAGCCACTGCCGGCCGCCGAGCAGACCGCCGCATTGACGCGTCCCGCCCCCGCGGATAGCGTCCATCCCCTTTCATCAGCTGGATCCTGCTGAGCGCCGTCATGCGCCGGGAGCGAGAAGCATGGTGGTACGTGGCGTTGATCACCATCGCTGCTTTCTCTCGCGGCGGGGTGGCGGACTGGCCGCGCTCCTCGGGTGCGATGTCGACCTGGCGGCCGGGACCGTACGCGTACCCCGGAAGCTGGGCCGCGCTGAAGGCGGCCTGTCGATGTCGCTGCGGGGATCTGGGTCGTCGCTATTGCGGCAGCCGCCCGCAGGGCGCTCGCCGATCACCTGGACCGGTTCGCCTGCACGGAACGGGGCGCGGCTCTTCACCGGCGACAAAGACATGCTAGCGGGCGGTGAAGTGCCGAAGGCGTTGTCGGGCTTCCACTCGCCTCCCACACACCGGCAACAGCATCGCGGCCGGAAGTGGCGCCGGCGTGCGGGAGCCGATGCGCAGAATGGGTCAAGCAAGCCTTGCGGGTGGCCTTGATCCACCAGCACGCGACCAGCGAACGGGACCGTGAGATTGCCGGGAGCATGGGCGAGCGGAGAATCCGGAGCGACAAGGCCGGCGGCAGCTAGCGAGCGAGGCGCCGTAAGCCGACAGACGGCGCGGCCGGCACAGGCCCGGGTAGGAACTGTGGAGAGAAGGCTAGACGAGGCGACTAGTGTAGCCGGATTTGGCTAGTCGGAGAAATGATTCTCGGACGTTGTCGGGGAAATCCTGAGGGATAGCGAATCCGAAATCGGCATATTTTTCGATTCGCTGAGTGTCCCCCACTAGCATGTCAATTACCTTCTTCGGGTTACCGATTCTAGCTACATATTCGTCGAGTGAAAGCGGAAGTGAGGTGCATGTGACTTCGATCTCGGGCCAGATCTTTCTGCAAGTGGCGTAGGCGCGTCGTTGCTGGTATGGGCGGGTCATCAAGATGACGGAATACGCCTCTATTCCCTGCTCAATCAGGGCTGCCCGAGTGAATTCGATGTTCTGGCTGGTGTTTCGGGCCTGTGTCTCGACGAGGATCGCGTCAGCGGGTACGCCGTTTTCAACGGCGTACCCGCGGTAGTGGATGGCTTCGCCTCTCGGGAACGTCTCGATCGTCGTGGGGGCGTTGGCGCCGGTGAAGACCAGCCATGGGTACATCTTCTTGAAGTACAGCTCGGTCGCGATCTTTGCTACGCCCAGGTCATGGCTGCCGAGGCCGATGCCGACGTCGACGGGCCGGATCTCGTGACCCATGTTGTGGTAGTTCCACAGCCGCTCGACATCCTCGCGATGCTCGGCCGGGATGGTGGCGGAAGCTGCTGTCATCGTCTTCTCTCACTCGGGAATCTTGAACGTGTATGACCACGTGAAGCGCGAGGCCGCGTGGACACCGCGGGCGAACTCGACCGGCCTCCCGCTGCTGGTGAACGTCGTACGGTGCAGGATCATCACCGGCTCGCCGGCCGGGAGCTGGAGAAGTTCAGCTTCCTCCGGGGTCGGCATCCGAGCGCGAACCGTCTCCGTGATGCTGTCCGGCTCCAAGCCGCGTTCGGTGAGGATGCCGAAGCCGCCACCGCGTCCGGCTGGCCCTGGCGTCGGGTCGACGAGGATCGTCCCCGCCACGTCCTCGGACCGGTAGTAGCTGGTGAGCGTGTGTGTCGGGACGCCGGCTTCCTTGACCAGCCGGGCGCGTTCGTAGACGGCCTCGCCCAGCTCGATGCCGAGAGCTTCGGCGATCTCCGCATCGGCCTCGACGGTCCGAACCTCGTTGGTCTGGTCGCCCGGCTTCCATGCCCGTCCGGTGGCTTCCCGGTCGGCGGCGAACGCGACGAGTCCTGACTTCCACTTGCTCTTCGCGTAGCGATCGATACCAAGGCGCTTCATCGCGACCCGCGGCCGGACAACGGTGCCCCGCCGACGCACGGGCGTCACGAGACCTTCGGCTTCGAGGACTCGAACGGCCTGGCGGACGGTCTTGATGTTGACGCCGTGCGTCTCCGCGATCTCTTCCTGCCGGGGCAACGTGCTGCCCTCGGGGAAGTCGCCTTGGTGGATGGCTTGGCGCAGGAGTGAGGCCAGCTCCCGATACCCGATGCCCACTCTCGTTCCTCCAAGCCATGGCTCTGTCTAGAGCTACTTCTACCAGCAAGTGTGTCGGAGCGTCCGACATTAGAGCTAGCCCTATTGACGCGACGGCCAACCGTCCTGTCATATAGGGCTAGCTCTAATGCCTTCGCTTGGGGGATCCGATGCTCGGCGGCGCCGAAGTTCCGAACGTTTCTGGATCATCCTCGGTTCCGCCTGTCCGCGCCACGGTCGAGCTGGTAGCCCCCGTGCGGGCCTTCGGAAAGTGCCGAGCCTGTGCGGGTCGTGCTGGAAGTACACGACTCACCGGACCGCCCTCCGGACGCTGGCGCAGTCGTGCCGGGATGCCCGGCTGACGGCTCGCCGCTCCTGCATGGACTGCGGTGGGCGCGGCATGTCGGTGGCGACGGCCTCGTAAGCCGGCACCGGGGCGGGTGCCGGCCACGTATGCCCGCCCGCCTCGGTGTCTTTCCAATCCGCTGGGAGGACCTCGTGATCCCGCGTCCCGGTGACGTCCTGGTCGTCGACGGTCGGGCGTCGGTGCAGTTCGCCGATGGGCGACGGCTGGTGTTCCGGGTGATCTCGGTGAGCCCGAAACCGACCTATCACGGGTGGGCCTGGCTCTCGGGATACGTCCTGGACGCCGCGGGCGATGCGATCGAGCGCCGCGAAATCTTCGTCCGCAAGGAGGGGCTTCGCCGCTTCCAGCCGTGACCTGCTGGAACCGACCACGGGAGCAATCGATGGCCGTCTTCTTGACCGCTGCTGTCCTGGAACAACTCGACTACGCGCAACAACAGCTCGACCGGCACACGGCGCCGAGTGCGGAAGGCCACTGCACTGTCTGCGGCGAGGAGGATCCGTGCAGTCTGCGGCGGGTCGCGCTGCGAGTTTTCGGCCGTTACGGCGTCCTGCCTCGCCGCTGGCCGGGTGCTTCGCGACCGGAACAGGTCGGCACCCCGAGGAGCTGGTCCGGCTGGTTCGACCGTGCGCCCGAGGTCGGGGACCCGGCCGACTGACCCATCTTGTTCAGTTGTCCTTACAGGGCTTATCGTCCTGTAACAACATGCCTTGATCTATTGAGCCTGGTGGGTGGACCCCAATGGCGTACGAGATTCCGACGCCGAAGTACCTGCGCGTCCTGAACGCGCTCCGCGGCCGCATCGAGGACGGGACCTATGCTCCCGGCGCCGGCCTGCCGTCCGAGAGCCAACTGTGCTCAGAGTTCGACGTCTCCCGCCCGACAGTGCTCAAGGCGCTGGGCATCCTCAAACAGGACGGCTGGATCGAATCCCAGCAGGGCAAGGGCAGCTTCGTACGCGGGCGCCCGCCATCCGAGCGCAGCTCCCCGCAGTACGCCCGCGACGCCATCGACCTCGACGAGACGGCCGAGACGGAGATCCTGCACGTCGGCCCGGTCCTGGCCACGCCGTGGGTCTCGGCCGCGCTGGGCATCCCGGAGGGCACTCCGGTCTACGAGCGGCGGCGGCGCACGGTCTCCCCGTCCGGCCCGATCGACCTGATCGCGACGTTCGTGCCGGTGGACATCGCGGTCGGCACCGACGTGATCCGGCCGGAGCCGATCACGGGCAGTCTCCTCGCCCACATCAAGGCCAAGAAGAGCCTGCGCGCCGACTACGCGACGGAGCGCTTGACCGCCCGCCGGGTCGACGAGGGGGAGGCGGAGGCCCTGGGCGTGCCGACCGATGAGGTGGTCCTGAGTGTCGTCATCACCGCGTATCAGTCGTCCGGTGCGCCGATCCTGACGTCGCGGATCGTGATGCCGGGCAGTCGGCACGAGATCGAGGACTCGTATCCGTTGTCCCCTATGTAGTGATGTAGTGAAACATCCGCCGGTATGCGAATGGGTGCCTCGGTCGCACGAAAGTGCTAAATGGAGGCACCCGGCCGATGCCTTCGATACCGTGGGCCGCGCACACACGGGGAGGCATTGAGGCATGTCATCTGAGAGTCATCGCCGGCGAGACGTCTTGGTCAACGGACGGCGAGTCCGCGTCTTGGATCTGATTGAGGCAGGCCTGCTCGATGCCGGACAGACCCTCGTCTACCAGCAGCGCCTAGGCATTGAGCCGCATCTCGCCACGGTCACAGCGAAGGGGCGTCTGGCCCTGCCAGACGGTCGCGAGTACAACACACCCTCCGGTGCCGCGGCTGCCGCGGCTAACGACTTGGTGCGCGATTGATGCCTGATCAGGCTCGTCTGGGCGGTTCTGGTGGTAGTTGTTTACCGCTCAGCGGCGCGGTCGGACACCAGTC
>NZ_JBFAMR010000002.1:226785-278275 GCF_040656595.1 Actinoplanes sp. NPDC049802 | reverse complement strand
TCAAACGGATGCAGTACCGGCCCACCCTCGCCTTCGGGTTCCTCGCCACCAGCGGACTGGCACCACCCTGACCCTGACCCCAAAAGCTCAGTAAATGCCTGCAAGTCATCTTCAACGACCAGTGGGCGCACGTGCAGTTCGCCAACCGCGACCTGGCCGAACTGGAACAGGAGTATGCGTGACGTCAGGTCGATTGCTACGCCGTCCGCATACTAGCCAGGGGCTCCGGTGCTCAGGACAGAGTGCCGCCGACCGCCGAGCGGGCGTCACCGGCCGCGTCCAGCACCACCCGCAAACCCATCTTCCGCAGCGTGTTCTGCATCGGCGCTCCCATGTGGGCCGCCACCACCATCTCGATCTCATGCGTACGCAGGAAGCGCACGACCCGCGCGTGATGCGAACCCTCGGTGCCCTCGTCGTGCAACCGATCCCAGCCCACATCGAACACCTGCCACCGCTGAATCCCATCGTCACCGGCCTCCACGACGGCCACCCGCTGCGCCCGGCCCCATCGCGGGTCGACCTGCTCCTGCTCGGTGACCGGAACACAGACTTTGATCATGCGAATCTCCTTCTCCTTGCCGAGATCGATACGAATTCCGCCGCGGACACCAGAACCGCCTGGCGGAGGCCGGCTCAGGCGGAGGCCGGCTCAGCCTGTGGTGAGGGCGCGGCCGGACGCCGTCCACGCCGTCACGCCGCCATCGAGGTCGATCACCTCGGTGACGCCGGCGGCGTGCAGTTGCTCGGCGGCGACCCCGGACCGGCGACCGGTACGGCAGTAGACGGCGTACGACTTGGACCTGTCCAACTCGGCGACACGGGTGGCGAAGTCGGCCGCCTCCACGTCCAGATTGATCGCCCCGGCCAGATGCCCGCCGGCGAACTCCTCCGCGGTACGGACGTCCAGCAGCACGATTCCCGGCCGTGCGATCGCGGTGGCGAAGTCCGCCGGGCTCACACGCCCCTGAGCGTTGTCAGCAACGGTGGCCGGGGCGGAGACACCGGTGGGCGCGGCCCGTTCCGGTTGCGCTTCATCCGTGGAGCATCCCGTGGCGAGAAGGACGGCAGCCACAAGGGCCACCCCGCCACTCATCGAGCGACGAAAATTGATCATGGCCGCACGCTATCCGGCGGCGGCGACGACCGATCAGAGCCGACCGGCCCGTTGCCCGGCCCGTGCGAGCACACTCGCGCCGACGGAGACCTGCCCCTTTCGGCCGGCGGCACCTCGCACCCCGACGGCAAGACCTGGGCCCTGCACGCCAACGTTCACCCTCGTTCAACGTCCGTAGCGATCCGGCGGTACTTGGTGTGCCTGCTCGCGGTCGACTCTTCTGTCGCCTCCACGCGGCCTTCCCGGCGCAGGACCGTCAGCCAGCGGCGTACGGTCTGGTCGGACAGTCCGGTTCGCTGGGCGAGGTCAGCTCGGGAAGCTGTCGTGTTGCCGAGAGCCTCAAGAATCTCCGCACGTCGGTCCGCCGGCGAGTGGCGGTGTGCGCGGTCCTGGGGTACGCGTACGCCGGGCCTGAGTTGCTGCGCCAAGCCGTATCGAGCCCACCTGCGGGTCCCCACCTGTTCGACCAGCCGACGGGCGACGAGATTCCGCAGTTCGGCGGTGGCCTTGCGGGAGTCGACACCGGTCAGCTTCCGGTACCTGGTGTTGTCGAGGACGGCGTCGCCGTACATCAGGCCGAGGGCCATGCACTGGCTGTCGGTGAGCCCGTCCTGGCCGAGGCTTCCGATCCACTGGACGACGTCGTCGTTGAGCAGGGTGTGATTGGGGAAGGTGACGACGAAGGACGAGATGCGGTCGTCGAAGGCGGGGGCGCTCATGCCGGCCCGGCGCAGCGAGTTCAGCATCGCCCGGATCCCCGATCCCCTGTTCTCGCAGACCGTCCGGTCCTCGCCGGGGATCGGCACGTCTTCGAGGATGCGCAGCAGGGACGCGTTGCGGGACGAGGTGGCGCCTTCTTCGCCGAGGTTCTCCAAGGTGACCGGTCCGAAAAGCCCACCTGGGTTACGAATGACCAGGCGGTTGGGGAACATCTCGACTTGGACCTGAGCGCCGCGGGAGGCTGCGGAGAGGTCGCGGTGGACCAGCGCGTTGACCACGGCTTCGCGTAACGCGGTATCGGGGTACTCCCAGATGTCCTGCCGACCGGCTCCGGTGGTGATCGAGCGACGGGACATGTTGCGGCGCAGCGCAGTGAGCGCATCGCGGACCATGACCGGTATCGGTCCCTCGATGGCGACGCTGTCGAGGAAACGAATGCCGCTTCGTTCGTCGGGTCCGTCGTCGGTAGGGTAGTGCACGATAGTGAGCATGAGCTGGGGAAAGTGCTCCTGAGGATAACTTCCCAGGGCGAGCAGTCCACCGATCGAGACCTCGTCGGTGCCAGCGGTGAGGATCTTCGTGCGGCGCAGGATCTCCTCTGTGCTCAGGTCCCGGTAGGCGTAGGGGCGGCTGTTGCGCAGCCGGAGGATCATGGCGGAGACCAGGTGCGGGTCGAGGGCGTCCGGGCCGATTCCGGGTACCGGTTCGAGGTCGTCTCTCGGCTGCCCTCTGGCGGACAGCATCATCTGTACTTCGTAGCTGGACAGTTGCCGGTCGCCGTCGTGGACGCGGGTGTAGGCGCCTTTGGTGAGGCCCGCGCCGCGGTAGTAGCAGGGCTTCTGCTCGCGGGGAAGCTCGGGGATCTCCGCGACGAGCAGTTGAACGCCCTCGAAGGGGAGGATCTGGATGTGCGGACGCAGCGGTGGATCCATGTCGGTGCTGCATAGCGAGGCCAGGTCGGCGGCCATCTTGGCCGGGTCGCCGAGCCTCGCCGGGGCGAAGCCTGCTGTCTCGTCGAGACCGAGCACGAGGATTCCGCCACGGGTGTTGGAGAAGGCCGACAGAGTTTCCCGCAGGCTCTTCGGAAGCCCGCCGACGGCCTCCTTGACCTCGATGTCGGTGACGTCGCTGCCAAGCATTCGCAGGTTTTCAACGATCTCGACCAGTTCGTCGGCGTTCATCGTGGCCACATCCTGCTAATCTACCTGCTCATCACCTGATTAGCAGGTAGATTAGCAGGATGTGACGCTTGCCGGCTCTGTGCCCTGGTCGAACGGCTGTGGCCGGCTGGCGCCCTTCGTGATCAAGGTCGATCTCGCGCCGATCTGGGTCGTTTCCCTGACCAGTTCATCGTGGTTCAACGTCCGCGCTATCGAGCCCGGTTTCGGTCGGACATTGCCGACGCTGCAACGGCGGCCGATCCCACGCCCAAGGCGGTGCTGAACCCGAAGAGGAGACAGAAGACGATGGTCGAGCCGCGGAACGCATCCTGGCTGAGCCCCAATGCGATGATCACCGCGACCACGATCAGCGTCAAGAGCAGGACGCCGACTGCCGTTCGTACGCCTGCCCGGGCGAGTCGCTGCCGGGCCGTACCCCGCCGTACCGCCCACCCGAAGGCGATGATGAAGGCGAGAAGTGCCTGCACGATGAAGGAGGCCAGCCACACCGAGCCCGCTGCCGACTCCCAGGCAGGATTGTGCGCGGTGCCGGCGGTCGATCGTGCGACGTCGAACGCTGTGGCCGACAGTGCCGCCATCGCCAGGTGAAACGGCCCGAGCAGGCAAGCCACAACGGCTGCCACAGCCGGCCGAAACCTAACCCGTACCAAAACGACTCCTCGCGATCAGGCGGTGAGTGTGGACGATCATTGGTCGTCTTCCGCCCTGACCAGTACGGCGGGGCAGCAGCCGCGGGGGCCGATTCCGGGACTGGAGGTTGCCCTGTACCAGCTCTCGAGCCGCGCCGTGGCGCTCGTGGAGCTCGCCTCGACGACGAGGCGATAGCCTCCCTGAACAACGGGAATCAGCGTTACCGCAAGGTTGGCCAGATAGAGGCGCAGTTCTGGCGACTCCTCCCAGAGGACCGGTCCGGTCATGGCGCTCTCGGTCAGACGATGCCAGGTCGAGTCGTCGGTTTGGACAACGAGGCGCTGTCCGTGCGGCCAGGGCCGCTGCCATCGGGCGGCGAGACCTCTGTCCAGTTCGGCTTGCGTCGGATGCGGTACGAACCGCATGTCCGCATTTGTCATGGCGTGGTCGAAGAACCGCTCGGCCTCGGCCAGGGCCGAGCTCTCATCCAGTCTGACCCCCACTTCGACGCCGTCGAACAAGCCGTGTTGGGCGTCGAAGTTTGCGGAGAACAGCGCGCCGTACCGGCTGTCGGCGATGACACCCTTGGCGTGGGTGAGTGAGTCCGCGTACACGGTGACACCGAGCGCGGCGAGCGCTGCGGTATCAGCCCGGTGGGCCGCGACGTTGTTCCGGGACCGGACCAACAGGCGTACGTCGAGGTCGTGGTTCGTCATTGCGATGCGCAGCGGGTCCAGCAGCAGATCGGGACGGTCACGGATGCCGGTCAGGCTGAACGTGGCGAGTACGAGTTCTCGGCGCGCCCGGCCGATGACGTCGTGCAGCGCGGCGAGGATGCTGTACTCACGGTGATCGCCGTCGGTCCAGATCACTCCCGGCCCCTCGGCCGGCGGCGGCACGGCGACCGGGCACGGCACCGGTTTGCGATGGTGAAGAGCATATTCCTCGCCGGGGAGTGCCTCCCATGTGCAGCCCGCATACCACAGCCGGGTGAAGAACCGGGACAGCCTGTCGACCTCGGCCTTGTCGGTGACGACGACACCGTTTTCGCCGGTGGCGCCGCGCCCCGGCCGGTCGGCGAGCGCGCTCGTCTCCAGATTGGCGCTGGAGACGAGCGCCGCGTCGTCGTCCACGACGAGAAATTTGGCATGGCACTGTTCGTGTCCGCGCAGGGCGATACCGCGGCGGGTCAGTTCGTCGAACCTCTTGTTCTGGGCCTGAAGGTCCACTCCGTCCATGTCCTCGGCCCCGGCAAGGTCACGCCGCAGGGTGGTCTCGGTCCAGGATGTGATGATGTAGACGCCGCCGCACAACCGGTTCGCTGCCTCGAACAGCGCGTTCAGCAAATCGTGGTCGCCGATGCGGTAGCTCGCCATGAAGATCCTGTGCCGGGCGCTTTTGATCAGGTCGATCGCCGCGTGCTTGAGCAAGTTCTCCGACTCCCGGTAGGTGAACCGGTGCCGATAGACCGGGTCTTCGGCGCCGCCCGCGGTGAAGGGTGTGAAAGACGCCCCGGTGCGTAGGTAGAAGCCGTCGGGCGACCGGAGAGCCCCCAGGTCGAGCTCGTCAGCCATGGCGGAAGTCCTCCGCCTCGCGCAGGGCGTAGACCAGGCCGGGATAGCCGAGCCGCCATGCGCGCTGCCAGGCGGCCGGGGTCCTCGGCACGTCCACCGGATGGGCTCGCGGCTGTGCCGCGGCGGTGAGCAGCCGGTCGAATGCGATGAGGCGCCGGGCGGCATCGTCGGCGGCGGCCAACTCGAGCGTCGCCTCGACCATGGCGTCCTCATCCGTGATGGTGACACCGAGGGGCAGCGCAAGATTGCGTCCTTGGTCCGCGAGGCGCTGCGCGGCTTCGGCCGGGACAGAGCAGATCCAGCGCCCCGGTGCGGTGCGGTCGGCGGCGGGTACGGGGTAGCCGTCGCATCCCATGACGGTGTTCCAGAGGTGTGTGCGGGCATCCGGGGCGTCGAGCAGATTCGCCACTGTGAGCCAGCGTTCGGCCAGTCCCTTCGCTCCCGGCAGAGCCACCGTCGCAGGCTGCTGCCCGGCGCCGCCATAGGTGATCGAGGGGATGTACCGGCCGCTGGCGTCGCGGCGAAGCTCACCACGGCACCGGTACGCCGGGCACCTCCCGTCCTCCGGCAGGCGAGGTGACTCGCCCGGGAGCCAGGCCACATCGGTGACATCATCCGAGAGGCCGGCGATCGAGCCGGCCTGCAACCGAGCTTGCAAGTATTCGGCGAAACCCGCCCCGGCGAGATCGGCGGGTAGCGGAGCGTTGCCGGCGGATCGGGGGCGTAGCCGGTCGAGTTCGCGTAGTCCCGACGAGCGCGGGTCCAGGGCGATCAGATCCCCGGTTCGGGGCAGGAACACGATGTCCGTGTCCACAGGCCGCCGTTCATACAGCACCCGGGTCTGTGCCGCCTTCTCCGCCGCGAGGAACCGGGGGACGAAGCCGCCGTCGGCGCGGTGCAGGATCCGCGATGACACCAGACGACGGGCCGCCGCCGGCAGCAGCTCGCGTGGCAACCCGGTGATTGCCACGAACTCCTCGCCGTCGGCTCGTCCGGTCGTCAGCGCCAGATCGAGGACGAACTGTTCCATGGGTGTCATCGACATCGGCAGCGTGCGGTGCATCGGTACGCCACGCCACCACAGCATGGGCACGAGGACCTCGGGTAGGACGACGATGCCGGGCCGGGCTGCGACAGCGTGGTCGCTGATGCGAACGACGGTCACTGGACGCCCTTCGCGATCCCAAAATCGGGATTCTCGGAGAGCAGGTGGAACAGGTTGCGGTAGAACTCCTCAGCTTCGGGTACGCCGTTGAGCCGGCGAAGAGTCGGCTGGTGACCGACCAGGATCAGCCCGGATCTGGCCCTGGTGCAGGCCACGTTGAGCCGGCGAACGTCCTGCAGCCAGCGTCCGTACCGGGCGGAGGGCCTGCCTTGCCCGAGAAACGTGCGGCAGAAGGAGAGGAACACCAGGTCACTCTCCTGCCCCTGGATCTTGTCGATCGCATCGATGACGTTGAAGGACAGTACCCGGAAGTCGGGATACCCGGGCCAGCCGAGCCGGCGCCGGATCTCGGCTGCCTGCCCGCGATAGAACGTCAGGACGCTGACCGTGACGGGGGCGCTGCCGGAGCGGCGCAGGCGCTTATCCCAGGACAGGCACATCCGGGCGATGCACTCGGCCTCCTTGTCGTTGACGAAGCCGTTGCCGGAGAGCCGTTCGGCAGCTTTGTCGCCGTACACGGAGGTGTCCACGAAGACGACCGGCGTATTGGTTCCGCCATAGGGCAGTGGTGGAACGTCCGCGGGTTCGGGGGAGAGGTAGTCACCGCCGTAGACCGGCCCGGCCACGATCTCGGCGATCGGCGCGATCATGCGGCGTTGCACGCGCAGGCGGTGGCGCAGTGCGGGCGGTGCCGCGACGACCGAGCGCTCGAACTGGCTGAGCACGAGATGGTCGCGCATCGCCGACAGCAGGGTCCGTTCCGGGTCATCACCTAGGCCGCGCAGCCGGCTCCAGACATCGGTGAACCGGGGACGGTATTCGCGCTGCCACGTGCCGTCGCCGTCCAGTTGTTCGGCCCGGCGCAGCACCGTCTCGGTCCGGAACTGATGGATCTCCTCATCCTCGGTCCACAGCCGGCCGAGTTGCCGGACCGCCGCCGGCAGATCGGTGGCCTTCCCCAGGGCGACCTGGTGCAGCGCGGACAGGGCGTGCAGGTGATGCTCGTCGGCCGGTTCGACATACGGGGGAAGCTGGTGCTCGTCGCCGACCAGCACCCAGCGGCGGGCGCGTACCGCGCCGATCAGGAATTCGCTGTCGACGACCCGGCTCGCCTCGTCGACGATCAGCGTGTCGAAGTCGGAGTCGCCCAGGTCTCGGTTGATCCCGGTCGTGGTGCAGCAGATCAGGTTAGCTGTGCGCCTGAGGTCTTCGGCTATCTGTTCAGCGAACGTTTCCGGTGTTGCGGCCGCTGCACCGCTCAAATCGAACCAGCGTTGTTCCAGCTCGATACGGTGCTGGAGCTGCCGGATCTGTGCATCCAGTTTCTCGTGCAGCCTGGCGAGGTCGCTGTCGGCGCGCGGCCCGATCACGATTGCCAGACGGGCGCCGGCGTCGGCCACCGCGGCTTTTCCGGCGTCGGCCTCCTCCCGTCGACGCTCGATGGTTCGCTGATGGGCGGGCTCGCCGTGCCAGCGTTCGTTCTCAGCGTCGGCCAGCTGTGCTGCCGTCGTGGCGTGCCGTGCCGTCCACTGCCGTTGAGCCTCGATGTTGTGCCGGCGTTTAGCCTCGGCGTCACGGTAGTCCGCGGTCAGCCGGGCCACGGCATCGGTGGCACCGAGAACGTTCTGGACGCCTGACAGCGACCGCCTCCACCATGGCACCGCGTCGAGTTGCCGCCGCAGTGACCTTGCCGCCGTCGCTATCGTCTCGGACTCCGCAGTGAGGGTCGACAGCCGTTGTTCGGCTTCCGTGGTGTCGGTTCGCAATCGAGCCAGGCTCGCTGTGAGCCGGCTACGCCACTGTCCATAGGTGTCCTCGGCCGCCTGCAACTGGGCGGTGATCGTGCGGTGGTGGGCGGTTGCGGCGATGTATTCCTCGATCGCGGTGCAACGGCGCCGGAGTTGCTCGATCTCCGTGCGCCATCGGTCCGCCTGTGAGGTGGCGGGTCTTCTCGCCTGCCTCAGGTATGTGTGGGTGACCTGCTCGGGAAGGAACCGGCGCAGGTCCTCCGCGACGCGTGACTCGTCCCACGAGATTCGCAGGGCCAGGATGCCGGGCTCATCGGCCACACGTCGAAGAACCTCGTCCACGGCGACATGCATCGGAGCGAGCAGCAGAACCCGCTCGCCGCGCGCGGTCAGCTGACGAACCACCTCGGTGATGACCGTGGTCTTGCCGGTGCCCGGCGGGCCCTGGACGTGGAAGGTGTGCGGGCTGCCGACAGCGCCGTCCACCGCGGCCCGCTGGTCGGTGGTGAGCTGCTGGTCGAAGTAGTGCTGCAGCGCCGGTATCTCCGGCGCCGGTAGCCGGTCCGGAGTATGCAGCAGCAGTGCCAGGTGCTCCCAGTTCCCTTCGACCTGTTCGTCGAGAAACCGTCGCAGAGCCAGACTGTGCTTGCTCAGAGCGAAGCGGCCCTGCTGCTCGAGGTGCAACTGGGTGCCTGCGGGTAGCGGTGTGCCGGCATGCTCGAGCGCGAGCGATGGACCGTCACCGCCGGCGTTGCGGGAGAGGATGCGCAGGCTCGCCGGGCGTTCCAGGGCGGGCCCGTCGATCGCGACGTTTCGTCCCTCCGCGAACTCCGCCGGGGTGTCGAGCCGTACCCGGATCGCGGGGCGCCCCGCAACGATCTCCTCGCCGACCACTATCGCCCCGGCGTGCACCGCACCTTCGAGCGCGCTGCGTTGTTCCAGCAGTTGATGCATCAGTTCCAGCGGCTGATACCGGCGGCGGAGCGCGGCGTGCAGGTCGGTGCGAGGGCATGCGGCCATCGAGGTGCCCGACAGACCTCTGCTGGCACTGTCCAGCGCCGCCCGCCTTCGTTGCACGACCCGTAGCCCTTCGCGGAAGAGTCGCGCCAACTCGGCGAGGTCGCAGATCTGCTCTTCGCGGTACACGGCCAGTCGGACGCTCCGAGGCCGTACGCGCTCGATGCGGCCGGGCCCACGCGCTCGCCGCACCGCGGTGATGGCCGCCTGCGGCACCTCGGTGGTGCGAGCCGTCCGGTGCCGGGCGTCGACTTCGAACCGGGTGCCTCGCAGTCGGCAGAACCAGTCGTTTCCTCTCGTGATCGATTCGATCCACATGCCGTCGGCGAGATCGTCGGCGACCTCGGTGTTCGTGAAGTCGGCGAGCCACCGTGCGTTCCGCGGGAACGACAGGCACACGTCGGTCAGTTCGGCGAGACACGGCGCGAATGTCTCCGGGTCGGTGACGCGGCAGTACTCCTCGGCCCAGGAGCCCGGCAGCCGCAGGGTGGTCATCTGTCCCGACGGAGGAACCGCAGTTCCTCGCACAGATCGTCGATATTCTCCGGCCCGCCGTGCAGCGACCAGAAGGCGGTGAGCAGACCGGCCGCCTCCCGGCGCAGAGATTCGGTGTCGGATGCCGCGATGGCCTGCGTACCGTGCGCCAGCACCGATTTGTTGCGGGCCCAGGTCCGCTCCCGAAGTTCGCCGAGACGAACCGGATCGACCAAGCCCGACCGCACGGAGAGATCGTCGTCGAGTGAGGCCAGCATGATCGCCGCTGCGAACAGTGTCAGTTTGCCCGGTGGCGCCGATGACGACGGCGGGTTCAGCGATCTGCCCACCTCGGTGTACCGGGCGCGTACCCGGCTGGGTTCGCCGATCAGCGCCCAATCACAGTCGTCGGGATCGAACCCAGGGTAGCGACGGCGGAGGCGGGTGGTGAGGCAGGCTTCGATGGTGCGGTAGAACAGGAGCGCGGCGAAGTCATGTCGGCCGAGCCGCTGGTAATGCTGCCCGAGCAGGTAAAAGCAGACCACGAAGGCGACCGCGTCGCCTTCCGCGAGCTTACGGACGAACGTGAGCTGCCGCTCGATGGTTCGTGCGGTGGCGTTGGTGACGTCGCGGCGGCAGTGCTGGAGGGTGGTTTCGACCCGGCCGATCGAGTCGGGCAGCGCGGGCAGATCGAGATCACACCAGGCGCGATACAGGTCGGCCAGCGATCGCATCAGCCGGGCGCGGCCGGGCGTAGCGATCCGTTCCGCGATCTCGTCATACCGTTGCCGGGCCGCCTCGAAGGATCCCGCCCGGAACAACTCCAACGCCCGGGCGAGTTCCTGGCCACCGAAGATCGTCGTCGGGTTGTCCAGTGCGATGAGCCGGACGTCGCCGTGCCGCAACTGCCGGGTCACCGGATCGAACTGGTTCTCGATGTAGGTGAGCCCGAGGTTCAACTGCCAGGCGGCGAGCGCCGCGGCCGCGCTCATCACCTTCCGGCCGCCGGTGATGTCGATGACCGCGTGACGGCCGTCCTCGCCGGCGAGTTCGCGTTCGATGTTGTCGAACATGTCGACCGGATCGCTCGCGTTCACCGGCACGTGCCGGAAGTCCTGAAACCGCAGCCGGTCCGGGCTGACCAGCCGCTGACCGATCAGGTCGACGCTGTCCGGCGCATCGCGTGACGTGATGACAACGAGCCGGCGGGGGCGCAGCAGTTCGTAGGTGAGCACGGTCGGCGTCGCGGCGAACCCGCAGAGGCTGATCAGCACCTCGACCCGACGCTGCGGCAGGGCACTGGCCGAGCGGGCACGGTCGACGATGTCGGACAGCAGGTGGTCCAGGTAGTAGGAGGTTGCTTGAAGCGCGGGGCTGCCCACCCCGTACTCCTGCTCACCACGCTCGATGCGGTGCAATGTCACCAATCGACCAGCGAATGACCCCGCCGACTCCGCCATGACCGTCGACCCTACCCAAGGCGTGCGATCCGTGACAGCCCGTCGTATCTCCATTCACGAGCCTGCCGCTACAAAGTATCTGCCACCATGCGGGTTGTGGATCACTACGGACGTTTCCAGCGCGCGGCGATCGAGGAGGGCTTCTCCCCGGACGAGGCGGAGAAGTTCGCCGCGCTGCTGCGCTTCAGCATCTGGGCGAACGAGAAGTACAACGGCGAGATCGTGGCGCATCCCCGGGGCCTGCCGCCCGGCCAGCCCGCCGACCTGCTCGTCGGCCGCCGCGGCGGATCACCCCGGCTTCCGGTGGGCATGCCATGGCCCACCGATTCCGACGGCGACCCGCTACCGTTCGTCGGGTCCATCGACTGTGCCGCGCTTCCGCGGGTGGGCGGTCTGCCGTTGCCGGCGGACGGCTCGCTGCTCGTCTTCCTGCATCACGAGGAGGCCTTCGACACCTTCGATCGAGACCTGGAGCAGGGGTACGCGCGCATCGTCTACGTGCCGGCCGGCACGGACACCGTGGCGGAGGCCCCGGTGGACCAACCCGAGCACGTGTTCGTCACCGGCAGCGAGTTCATCGGCCCGGAGCAGGACCTGTTCGCCGTCGTCCATGCCGACCTGCCGGAGTGGCTGGGCGAGGAGGATGCGGGCCTGTCGTCCTTCCAGAAGCGGCTGGCGCGCGACCTGCCGCACCGTCGCGAGCTCTGCGCCATGGTCGATCGGCTGTGGCCGGCCGGAAACTCTGCGACCTTCCAGCTCGGCGGCTATTCGTGGAACACCGGTGGCATCTCCTGGGGCCATCTATACGACGACCCGGAGCTGACCCTCGCGGAGGAGAACCTCAAGGCCCGGCAGCAAGCCGGCGACACGGTCGTCGACCGTGAGCGGAAGTACTTCCTGGTGGAAGAGGAGTTGCAGCGGGTCCGGCGGGAGTGGATCCCCCTGGTGCAATGCGAGACCCGTGACGATGTCTATTTCGGCCGCTTCCTGATCCGTGTCGATGACCTCACCGCCCGGCGCTTCGACCGGGCCGTCTCCTGGACCGGGTTCACCGAATAGCACCGGCCCGCCCGCTACCGCGCGACGAGGTCACACCGGCAGGCGGCGCCGCGGTGCCGCCTGCCTCCCGCAGAAGGGCAGAGCTCTCCGTCCAGCACGCCGTGCTGGGTGGAGGCAGGCGCCCTTCACGATCGAGGTCGATCTACAGTAAGCCGGATCTGGGTCGTTTCCCCGATCAGTTCATCGTGGTTCAACGTCCGCGCTATCGAGCCCGGTTTCGGTCGGACATTGCCGGCGCTGCAACGGCAGCCGATCTCACGCCCAATGCGATGCTGAGCCCGAAGAGGAGACAGAAGACGATGGTCGAGCCGCGGAACGCCTCCAGGCTGAGCCCCAGTGCGATGATCACCGCGACCACGATCAGCGTCAAGAGCAGGACGCCGACTGCCGTTCGTACGCCTGCCCGGGCAAGTCGCTCCCGGGCCGTACCCCCCACCCGAAGGATCGGCGCAACATGCGCTGCTTCGGCCGTACGAAAAGAACGCCGGTGTCATGAATGTGAGGATCGTTGATCATGGTGCTGGCCGCGGCACGTAGCAGCGGTTCGTGACCCAACCGGCGCAGTGCCCGCTCGAACAGCTCCCGCCGTTCCATGTCGTCCCACAGGTCGACCGCGACCAAGCCGTTGTCGCCGAGAGCGAGCAGCTGGCGCAGGTGCTGATCGTCGAGACCGGACAGGGCGTCCATCTGCAGGCGGGCGGGCCCCTGCGTGGAGACGCTGACCATGCCACGGTCCGGGTCGTATTCGATCACCACCGGTGTCACCACCAGCGGATACCTGACCTGCTGGCCGTCGACGTCCAGGTGCAGGACGCCGTGACCCCAGACGAGCTCTTCGGTGGCGGCGTTCATGTCGAGCCGGCTGCGCATCTCGTTGAGTCGCGCGTAGAGATTCTGCGTTTCGATCGCCTGGCGGGCCTGCGCCGCCCACGGCTTCCAGTTGGCGGCTACCCAGGCGGTCACCTCGTCGGCGAGACGCGCCGCCCGGACCGGGCTGGTACCCGGTGGGGCCTGGAACGCCGGCTCCCGGTCGACCACGAGCGGCCCGTCCAGCAGCGATGCGATACGCGGCGGAGGAACCAGTTCACGTAGCTTCGGCAGCGGCGGCCGGGTGACCCGCAGCCAGCTCGTCTCGTCCCCATGGGGCCCGAATTGCAGGTGCCCGTCCTGCTGGGGCAGCCGATGCTGCCAGATGGTAGCGCCGGTCGGCACCGTCCGGGCCGGGCGTTCCATCTGGGCCCGAACGGCAAGCAGATACTCGGTCAACGCCGCGGCCCGAGTACGGACGGTGGCGGGCGCATCCTCGTCGAAGAGCAGCGAGGTCATGGGCCGGTGAACTCCTTTGCCGTTCCGTACGTGCAGCCCGCCGAGGCTACCCCGGTCGCGACTTGTCGCCGGGCCGCCGACCGGGGACGTTCGGGTGGTCCTTCCCGCCCGGTCGGCCCGTGTTCAGTGCCGAACGACGTGACGCTATGCGGCGCTGGTGCCGTCGCCCTCGGCGACCCCGTCGAGCGGGCCGTCGATCTCGATCGCCGTCGTGTCCACCACCGGACCGGACTTCGCAGTGTCGTCGGTCGGCACATTGATCCATTCGGCCCATGGCAAGCCGTGCTTCTCGGCCAGGTAGAGGGCACGGTAGAGCCGGGTCGCGTCATCGACGGCCGGATGAAGCATGTTGAAGCTGAGGCCGGCCCCGAGAATGCCGCCTACGACCGGGACGATCGCCGGGCCGCGGTGGGCGACCCGGCGATCAACGATCACGGCCAGACGTACGGGGACCGGACCGGCCTCGGCTCGCGCGGCTGTTTCACCGGATGGGCCGCGAACTGCTCGGCGTGCAGTCCGAACGACCGGTTCAGCTTCGGCATCCAGTACGCGTCATCATGCCGCCCGGCGCCCAACTGATAGTCGTGCCGCACACCCTTCGCGGCCAGCGCCGTGCTCATCTGCTGGGCCGCCGCACCGAACCGGTACTCGTCGGAGTCGCCGCCGTCGAAGTAGTACCGGTGCCGTTCGAGGTCGGCCACCGGCATCCCGGCGACCAGGGTGAGCGGCCGCAGCCCGGCGTTGGCGGCCTGCTCGGCGGACGTTCCGGCGAGCGGCGGCAGGCTCAGCGCGCCCATGTGGCTGGCGATCGAGCTGAACACCGCCGGGTTGGTGAGCCCGAGCGTGAACGCGCCCTGCCCGCCCATCGACACGCCGCTGATCCCGCGGTGGTCGCGGTCGGCGACGGTCCGGTACGCCCGGTCCACCATCGGCACGATCTCGTCCACGATCATCGTCCGGTACTTGCCGGCGGAGGTGTCGACGTACCAGCCGCTGCCGCCGTCCGGGAAGATCACGATCGCCTGGACGCCGAGCTTGTCGAGGACGCTGTCGATGTCGCGGGCCTCCCACTCGATGTTGCTGCCGTTGAACCCGTTGAGCATGTAGACGACCGGGAACCGCTTGGCGCTGGTGCGGGTGTAGTCCTTCGGCAGGTACACGTTGAACTGGGTGCGCCGGTCCATCGCCGCCGACGGGTAGTCGTCGCGGAAGAACCGGGAGTGGTCACCGAGTTCGACCGGTTTGCGCGGGTCGAGGTGGAGCAGTTCGCGGGTCGGCGGCAGCCCGGTCCAGGTGCGGATGGTGTCGACGACGAGCCGTCCCTGGCCGTCCACGTACACCTCGGCCTGCGCGTCGGTCAGCGTCACCTTGCCGGTCTTGAGCAGTTCCCGCAGTTCGGTGATGCGGCGCGCGGCGGTGTCGCCCTGGTGGAAGAAGCCGTCGGCCAGCGTCGCGGCATAGCCGCGGACGTCTCCGGCGGCGACGGCTCGATGCTGCCGGTCCAGCACGGCGCAGGCATGAGCCAATTGGGTACGGGTGGCGGCCGTCCCGGTGTCGCCCGCCAGGGCCCGCAGCCGCGCCTTCGAGTAGAGCCCGACCGGCCCCCGGTAGAAGCCGCCGCCTCCGGTGCCGTCGTAGACCCGCACGGCGAGGACGTTGGTGGCGCCCCATTTCAGCAGGCCGTCCGCCGGGTAGTACTCGCGCGGCACCTCCCAGGTGGAGTCGAAGGTGGGCGGGAAGCCGCCGGTCCGCCCGATCTCCTGACCGTTGAGGAACACCTGATCCGCGTCGTCGATCTTGCCGAGGGCCGCGACGACGGCGGAGTCGGTGATGCCGTCCGGCCGTGCCGGCAGGGTGAAGGTCTTGCGATACCAGGCGAAGCCGTCGTACGAGGTGAGGTCGGTGTGCGCGCCCCAGTTGTCGGGAACGGTCCAGTCCCGCCAGGCGGTGTCGGCGAACGACGGGTCCGACCAGGCCGGGTCGTCGCCGGTGGTGAACTTCCAGCCGTCGCCGGCCAGGTCCACCCCGAAGTCGACCGAGCCGGTGGTGGCGCAGGCGGTGGACGAAGGCCCAGCTGAAGCCGATGTGGGAACGTTCACACACGCAAGCGAAAGGAGTATGGTGCCCAGCAGGGCGCGGGTTTTCAGAGACATGAGTGCTCCCAGGACACGAGTCCACAGACTCAAACAGGAAACATGCTGAACGCACATTCGCAACATTCGCGCTTCCTGTCAATAAGGATGGAAGTCCAAGGTCTACTGTTGGAAAATGTGCGAACACCCGCGCGCCACTGCAGAAGCGCTCATCGAACGGCACAACTTCTCGCGTGTTGAGTTCGGGCGCGATACGCACCCCAACTCAACACACCGGTCACTGGGCCGATCGGCGGTGGCTCGTGGACTCGCGCAGGTCGGACAGCAGGACGGGGAGCAGCCGTTCCTCCATCACCGAGCGGCCCGCGCCCGCCATCAGCGTGGACAGCACGGGATCCCAGACGGTCGGGGCGGGCGTGCCGGCCAGCGGAACGCCGGGACCGTCGGCGGCCGTGTAGTCGGCGCCGGACATACGCCACGCGACGGCGCCGGGATAGCGGGCCAGAGCGGCGGCGGTCAGGCGTACGCCGGTCCAGTCGAAGTCGTTGCGCCAGTGGATCACGGCATCCGGCCGGCGGCGGGACAGCAGCGTGTGGACCGCCGCGGATGGTACGCCCTCGGTGCAGATCAGCGGGGCGGTGGCGGTGCCCGCGGCGGCGCGCAGCACGGCCGGGTTCTCGCACACGAAGATGTCCCGGACGTCGAGGACCAGCGGGGTGAGCCGCAACTGGTGCAGGGTGACCCGGAACGGTACGTGCGCGGACGCCGCCGAGGACAGCCAGTCTCCGAGCAGACCACCGGACCCGGGCAGGTTCAGCACCAGCACCTGGCTCGCCAGATCGTCCGGCACCACCCCGGCCAGCTCCCACAACGCCCGCTCCTGTTCGGCGCCGGCCGGAGCCGTGACCTCGTGCCAGGCCGCGAGGGCACGCTGGATCAGGCCGCGCAGCGGGCCGTCGGCGAGGGCCTTGGTGTCGCCGAGGACGCGTTCGGCGAAGACCGGCATCGGCTCCGCGCCGGCCGGCAGCGCGTCCAGCACCGCCAGCACCCGGTCGAACGGCAGGCCGCCGCGGACGACACGGGTCAGTGTTCCGTCGCGGCGCAGAGCACCGAGCCAGGCGCCGAACCACGGCTGCCCGGCATGCCGGCTCGACGCCGCCCGGGCCAGGACGGCGTCGCGGGCGCCCGCGAGTTCGGCACGTTCGCCCGGACGGTCGCGGAACGGGCCGACCGCCGACGCCAGGCTGAGACCGTGGGCGTCACGCAGGTAGGCGTCCAGCTCGGCGAGCCGGACCGTCACCCGGGCGACGCCGGCCGGCCGGTGCACGCCGGTCACCCCGATGACGACGTGCCGCTCCGCCTCGTCCGGCGCCGACAGCGACACCGACCCGGCGAGGCTGCCACCGGTACGTTCCAGGCTGCGCCGGGCGGCGTCCAGCAGCCGCGCCCACCCCGGCTCACCGGACCACCCCGGCCCGGAGCGCCGCCCCGAGCCGTCGTCCGAAACGGGCCCTGGGTGGCGCCCCGAGTCGTCGGCCGGGACGGGACGGGACGGTTCAGGCATCGGCCGGGGCCCGGCGGGTCTCCGGGGAGCCGAGGGCCCGGGCCAGTGTCCCGTCGAAGTCGGCGACGTTCATCGTGCCGTCCCAGACCAGCAGAACCGTCGACACCGTGTGATCCACCGTGGAGTGCGACAGGTCGTAGTGGGCACACCCGGTGACCGCCGGATGGGTGGCCCACAGGTCGTACCCGGTCATGAAAAGATCCAGGTCGAACTGCTTGGCCAGCGACATCAGCTCGCCCCGTCCGTTGTCGTCGACACCGGCGAACGCCTCGTCCAGGCCCAGCAGCCGGGGCGCGTCCGGGCGGGCCGAGCCGAACAGCGCGTTCGCCGCCGCGAACAGCGGCAGATGCAGTGACACCGACTGCTCCCCGCCGGACAGCTGACTGTGCCGCGCCCGGGTCAACGGCTCGGCGGCGCTGCCCGGCCGGTGCAGCGTGAACGCGAAGACCCGCCACTGCCGGTAGTCCAGCACCTCGGCCAGCAACTCCCGGTACGGCTTCTCCGGCGCCTGCGCCCGCGCCGACTTGATCCGGGCCGCGAAATGCCGCCGCAGCATGGTGAGCTGGCCCGGGCCGAGCCGGGCCGGATCGCGTTCCAGCAGCTTGCACACCTCACGCTGCTCCGGGTCGAGGTCGTCGGCGAGCCGCCAGCCGACACCGACGGTCAGACCGGACGACATCCGGCGGGCCCGCATCTGCGTGTCCATCGCGTCGACCAGGTCACGGGCCTCGATCGTACGGCGGTGGATCTGCCCGGCCAGCTGACCGAGCAGCGCGTCCTCGAAGACCCGCTGTTCCGCGTCGGTGAGCAACTGCTCCTG
Source organism: Actinoplanes sp. NPDC049802 (assembly GCF_040656595.1). Lineage (NCBI taxonomy): Bacteria > Bacillati > Actinomycetota > Actinomycetes > Micromonosporales > Micromonosporaceae > Actinoplanes > Actinoplanes sp. NPDC049802. Next base: position 260,327 of record NZ_JBFAMR010000002.1, on the reverse strand, counting down.
GTCGCGGCGTTCCCCGGCGATGCGCTCGGCGAAATGCGCGACCGGCGTCAGGCCCTGCTCGTCGGCGACCCGCACCACGATGACGCCCTCGTCGGTGTCCCACTCCGGCCGGTGGTCCAGGCCGGCGGCCGGCAACTGCGCCTGGAGCTCGCCCAGCGCGCCGGTCAGCCGCGTCGCGCTCTGCTTCAGCGACGTCTCGGTCGGAGCCAGCTCCCGGGTGGCGGCCAGAATCGCCTCGTGCAGCGCCACCACCGCCGGATCCAGATCGTCCTCCTCCGCGGCCTCGGCGGCCGGCCACCGCAGGTGCGGCGGGCAGCGCATCAAACCTAGAAGATCACTTTGGGCGTACGGGCGAAGCCGCACCGCCTCCCGCCGTGCCTCGACGACCGCCTCCGCCGCCGACTGCTGCCCGAGCTCGACCCGCGCCGTGGCGCCCGCCAGGTCGCCCAGCGCCTTCGTGTGGGCGTCGCGGGCCGCCTTCAGCACCGACTCCGCCTCGGTGACGGCCTGTTCGGTCCGCGCCACCTCGGCCAGCACCTGCGCGGCCTCGGCGCCGATCGCCGCCGACAGGGTGCGCAGCTCCTCGTCCTTCTCGGCGTGCCGGCCGTGTGCCGCCCGGGCCGCCGACCCGGCGTCCTCCGCCTTCGACACCGCCTCCAGGTGCCGTTCGGCGGCCTCCTCGGCCTGGGCGGCGGTGCGCTCGGCGGTCTCGTGGGCGTGCCGCAACTCGATGCCGAGCCGCCAGAACCGGTCGAGCGCCTCGGCTGTCGTGTCGAGGCGGTCCACCGGCAGGGAACGCTCGGCGACGGCCCGGCGCAACCCGGCGGCGGCCGACGACTGCCCGGCCACGGCGGCATCGAGATCACCGGAGGCCTTCAACGCCGCTTCCCGCCGTACCCTCGAAAGGTTCGCGGCCTGATCGACCGCCCGCTCGGCGCGCGTGATGGCCGTGCGTGCCGGCAGGGCCGCGCCCGCCCGGTCCACCTCGGCCAGCGTCTCCCGGCATGCCGCCAGCAGGGTCTTCGCCTGCGCGATCTCCTCATCGAGCGCGGCGATCCGCTGATCACAGCCGGCGATCCGGGCGGCACGCCGGGCTGCCCGGGCGGTCGCGCCGATGTACTCGCAGCGCTGTTTGGCGAACCGTCCGGCGCCGGAGCCTTGCGCCCATCCGCCGTCGCCGGTCACCCCGGACGGGCCGGTCAGATCGCCCAGGCTGATCCCGCGGAGCACGGCGATGATCCGCTCGGCGGGCACCAGCTCCTGGTCCTCGGGCACCAGCACCCCGGCCAGCGTGCCGCCGACGCGATCCGCGTTCACCGGTCCGTCTGTGCCCGTGGGTCCGTTCGTGCCCGTGGGTCCGTTCGTGGCCGTGGGTCCGTTCGTGCCCGTGGGTCCGTTCGTGGCCGTGGGTCCGTTCGTGCCCGTGGGCCCGTTCGTGCCCGCCGGTCCGCCGGTGCCCGTCGGCGAGCCGATGGTCCGCAGCCAGGCGTCCTGCTCGCCGGTGGCCAGCGCGTTCTCGGCGTCGCCAGCGGTGGGATGCACCCAGGCGTCGAGCAGGCCCGCCGCCTGCAGAGCCGCCTCGAATCCGGCGGCCTCGGCCTCCGGGACCCCGTCGGCGAAACGGACCAGTCGCCACAGTGGCGCGCCGGCCCGCCCGGGGCGGGATGCGGGCCGGGTCGCTGACGGCGGGGGAGCGTCGTCGTGTTCGGCGGCGATCGCCGCCCGTTCGGCCCGCACCGCGTCCCGCTCGCCGGTCAGGGCGCCGATCCGGGCACCGAGCCGGGAGGCCTCGTCACGGACCGCCCCGGCCGGGGCGGCGACCCGGGCGGCGAACAGGTCCCGCAGCGTGGGCGCGTCGGCGCCCGGAAGTGCCGCCGCGCCGGCCGGATGCCCGGTCCGCTGACCGTCGGGGCCGGATGCGGACGATCCGGTGGCCGGCTCGCCGGGTTCCTCCCCGGTCTCGCCGGTGATCGAGGCCGCGAGTTCGCCGGGTTGCCCCGGGGTCTCGCCGGTGATCGACGCGGCGAACTCGTCGGGTTCCTCCAGGGTCTCGCCGGTGATGGAGGCGGCGAGTTCGGCGGGCAGGGCGGGCAGGTCCAGGTCGGTGAGCAGTGTCGCGTGGGCGGCGCCCCAGTGGTGGACGGCGTCCGCTGTCCGCTGCTTCGCCTCCGCCAGCTCGGTCGCCGCCGCCCGCTCGGCGACGGCCGCGTCCTCCACGGCGGCCCGGGCGTCACGGTCGGCCGCCGCCGCGCGGACGTGTTCGCGTTCCGCCTCGGCGAGCCGGTCCGCCTGGGCGCGCACCGCGCGGACGTCGTCGCGGCGGGCCTCGGCGCGGGCGGACAGGCGGGTGCTCAAGCCGTCCGGATCAGCGTCGCCGGAACCCCAGACGACACCGGCGGCCTCCGCCTCGCCGGCCAGTTCGGTGACGGTCCGGCCGGCTCTCGCCTGCGCGTCACGGGCGCCCGCCGCCGCCCGGACCGCCTCGCCGTGCCTCTTCTCCGCGGCCGCCCGCTCGGCCGTCACCACGGCGTCAGCCCGGCGGGTGGCCTCGGCCAGGTCGGCGACGTGCCGTTTCAGGTCGGCGAGCTGCTCGTGCGAACGGTAGGCGGCCGAACCCTTGAGCCGGTCCAGGTGCGCCCGCAACCGGCCCGGTTCACCCTCGGCGGACTGCAGCTCGGCGGCCGCGCGGGCCGCGTACCCCTCGGCCTCCCCGGCCTTGGACCGCGCCAGGGTGAGATCCGCGCGGTGCCGGGCCACGTTGTCGCGGCGGGCGGTCAGCGCGTCCGCCGCGGCACGGGCGTGCGTGCGCAGGTAGGTGGCGTAGACGGTGAGGAACGCGGCGGTCGCCGCGTCGGCGGCGATCAAACCCTCGAGGGTACGGGCGACAGCCTCCATGTCGTCGAACGATCGGGCCGCCTCGACCAGCAGATGGTCCTCCACCGGGCGCAGGCCCCGCTGCAGGGTGCGGGACAGCTCCACCGGGTTGAGATCCTTCGCCAGTTGCGGCTTGCGCAGGGTCAGCACCAGGTCGAGCAGCTGCTCGTAGCGGGCCGGGCCGAGACCGAACAGTTTCGCGTCGACCAGGCGCCGGTACTCCTCGGCCGAGTCCCGGACCGCCTCGGCGCCGAGCCGGCCGATCAGGTCGCGACGGGACACCGGACGGTCGTCGGCGTCCAGCAGCGACAGGTCCACCCCGATCCGGCCGTCGGCGACGAAATGCCAGCGGGTCACCCGGTCGTTGTGCCGGTGCGCCCGCAGGCCGATGCCGATCGTGACGAACCGGTCGCCGTCGCCGAACTCCATCCACACGTACGCGTACGACACCTCCTGCCCCCGGTAGAGCAGGTTCGACTTCATCGTGCGGTCCTCGCCGGCGAACGGGTTCAGGCGGCGCGGCTCGATCCGGCCGTCCAGCACGTACGGGAACAGCACCTCCAGGGCCTTCGTCTTGCCGGAGCCGTTCGGGCCGCGCAGCACCAGCCACCCGTCGACGAACAGGAACTCCTCGTCCCGGTAGTCCCAGAGATTGATGATGCCGGCGCGTGTGGGGGCGAAACGAGCCAAGAGAGGTCCTCGATCAGAAGAGTGTGCGTTGTTTGACCTGGGCCACGGTGCTGCGGTAACGGCCGATCAGGGGCAGGGCCAGCACCCCGCCGGGCACCGGCCGCACCGCGCCGAACCGGGTGAGCAGGGCCACCGCCTCGGCACGCAGCCGGTCCGGGTCGGTGTGCCACGCCGCGCCGAACGCCGAACCGTACCGCCGCAGAACCTCCGCCGTCGCCTCCCGCAGGAAGCTGTCGGTGATCAGCGGCAGCGTGCGTTCCCCGTCCTTCTCCGCGGTGCGGTCACCCGGCGTCCCGTTCTCGTTCCCGGCGTCGGCCCCGGTTTCCGCCTCGGGTTCGGGATCGGTGAAGATCGGGACACCGGCGGGCAGGCCCGCGTCCACCTGCCCGATCAGTTTCACCCGCGCCTCCGCCGGATCCGGTACGGGCATGCGCCGCGCCTTCCGCCCGTCCGGATCGGACACCCGCTCGGCGATCGCCACCGCCAGCAGCACCGCGGCCTGCGCCACCGACCCGGCGCCGGGGAATCGTTCCGCCGACCAGCCGGCCGTGTCGACCAGCAGCACGCCCTCGGCCCGCCGTTCCAGGCGCAACCCGGTCAGCCGGTGCAGGTCGGCGGGCAGCGCCTGCCCGCGCAGATGGTTGCCGACCTCGCCGGGCACGTCGTCGTAGTAGACGACCGGCCGTTCCAGGACCGCCCGCCGGGCCGCCTGCGCCGCGGCCCGCCGCTCGGCGTTGCCGCTGCTGTGCACCGTCCGGTCCAGCAGGGCGGTCACCGAGTCGATGTGCTGCAGCACCCGGGGCGGCAGGAACAGAGCGAGCACGGCGTCGCGGCCGATGTCGTACAGGGCTTCGCCGGCGCCCGGGTCACTGGCCCACGCCGTGCTGGAACCGTCGGCCAGCCGCAGCACACCGCGCTCCTCCAGCCAGGCGACCGCGTCGACGAACGCCCGCCGGTCCGCGCCGACGTCCGGGTCGAGGCCCAGGCCGGTGATCCGGTTCGCGTCGGCGGACACCGACTCGGCCAGTTCGGTCAACGTCACCTGGATGCCGGCGCGGCCCAGCGTGGCCAGGCAGAGCGACAGGTAGGCGTACCGCTGCCGGTCGAACGGCCGGCCGGTCCGGGTGATCGCCGGCCGGTCGGTCTCCAGCCGGTCGGCGGTACGCACCAGCCGGGCGGTGCCGCCGTGCAGCTCCAGCCGGTAGCCGAACGCCTCGGACAGATCCCGCCGCAGCTCGGTGGCGAACCGGCGGACCCGCGGCAGCGCCTTCTCGTCCGGCCAGGTGGCGGTGATCAGCGGATGGCGCAGCAGCAGCCGCACCGCGCGCTGGTAGTCGGCGAGCTCCAGGTCGGACACCCCGGTGGCGAACCTCATGCGACCGCGGGCTCCGTCCGCCGGATCCCGGTGTGCCCGGCCGGGGTGACGGCCACCTCGTAGCCGTCGACGTGCAGGTTCCCGGACTCGGTCGGGATCGTGGTGAACCGGCCCGGCCGGGGCACGAGCGTCAGCCGGACCCCGAAAGCCGCCGCGGCCAGCGGCGCGTCCGCCCGGCCCGCGGCCCGCGCGGCCAGCGCGATGTCCAGCAGCCGGCGCAGCGCGGCGGCCTGTGCCCCGGTCAGAACCTCCGCGCCGACCAGCCCGGCGGCCGCCTCCGCCTGCCGGCGCTCCTCGGCGACCTGCCGTTCCCGCAGCATCTGCCGGGCACCCTCGGAGCGGTCCAGCCGGGCGATGCGGCCGTTGCCCTGACCCGGCATCCGGCCGGTCTGCATCAGCGACCGGGACAGCTCCACGGCGGGCGCCTCCCACCAGGACAGCCGGCCCGGGATCGCCTCCGGGTCGGGGTAGCCGACGCCGACGTGCCGGGGCGCACCGAGCCCGAACACCACCTCGAACAGCGCGTGGGCCGCCTCGTCCGAGCCGGCACCGGTGAACCAGGCGGCCAGGTGCCGCAGCTGCGACTCCCGGCTCACCCCGCCGCGGCGGGCCTCGGTGACCCGGCGCAGCAGCGCCAGGACGTCACCGATCGCGGCCATCGTGGCGCCCGACAGGCGGTCCGCCTCGCTGGGCTGGCCGTCCGCCGGGGCGAGCCAGGACCGCAGGCCACGCCAGCGCCGGTGCCAGTCGGCCAGTCGTTCGACCGGAGTCGCGAACAGTCGCTCGTCGGCCTCCGCCGCCGCCTCCACCATCCGCTCCAGGCCGGTGGCCTCCACCTCGTGGACGGCCTCCCGCAGGCGCGGCGTGTACCGCTGCAGCTCGTCGTGGAAGTCGCGCAGGTGGGCCAGCAGGGCGTCCTTGTGGGTGAGGAACACCTCCGGGCGTACGTCGTGGGTGCGGCTCAGGTCGCCGAGCATGTGATAGAAGCGGGCGGCGCGTTCCGCGACGTCGGCCAGCGCCCGGTCCAGGCGGTTGAGCTTGCGGTACACCTCCTCGGCGTCGCCGTCCTCGTTCGCCCGCGCGAGCGCCTTCAGATCGGCGAGCAGGTCGGCGAAGACCAGCCGGGACAGGGTGCTGTCGTCCAGCCCGGCGGCCAGCACCGACTCGACCGCCCGGTGCGCCCGGTACCCGGCCTCGGTGAACTGGTAGACCGAGTGGCGGTTGCGGTACTCGGCCAGGGTGGCGGCCCGTGTCCCGTCCTGGCCGCGGTCCAGCACACCCCAGTCGACCAGGGCGTCCAGCAGCCGCGGCAGCTCCAGGGTCGCCGGGTCGGGGCAGTCGGGGTGGGCCTCGGCCAGCGCGGCCAGCGACGTCTGGACCTCGGAGGTGTGCAGGACGACGTGGTAGCTGGAGCGGGCCGTGTCGAAGGCGCGCAGCAGCCACAGGTAGGCGAGCCGGTTGTCGGCATTCACATAACTGAACAGCCGGAGACGCTCGTCGAGCCCGAAGTCGTCCAGCCCGAAAGAGGACGGTTGCGACTGCGGCATGCGGCAACCCTACCGTCCGGAACGCGAGTTCCCTTACACCCGGGAGGGGGGTCAGCCGCGTGCGTTCGTTGCGGAAGATCGGCGAGAAGGACCTGGCCCGGCGCCTGCCCCGGCGCTGTCCAGGGACGCCACTTGTGGCACCGGCCGGCCGAGACGCGGGACCACCGCGCCGATCACGGGTTCGCGGCGCACGCCGAAACGAGCCCGCCCCATCCGGGGAGCCGGGACACGGATCACGGCCATGTGTGTCCCGGAAACGTCACACCCGCAACGGGTGTCACCACATCCACCACGGGTGTCGCGACCTCAAAGCGCACATCGCCCTGGACGCCGTCCCTCCGCCCGCCGGGCAACACGGCACCATCCGACATCCGAGTCAACCCATCCAGCGCCGCCGTGACGCGGTCTCCGCCTGTGCGGCGGTCTGCTCAGCGGTCGGTCTTGGTCGCGTCCGTCTTCCGAGGAAGATCGACGACAAGGGCCTGGTCGGCCGCGATGGCTCCCGTGACCCGGGCGTTCCCGCGGGCCGGCCATCGCCGTGGCTGATCGACATCGGTCACGGTGTGGCGGCCGCCGGGCCCGGGGAGCCGGCTCGCATACGGACCACGCACGCGGAGGGGGCGCCGAACGGCTCCAGGACCGCCTCGCCGGACTCGGCCCGGTGATGGTCGAGAACGCCGCGGACGAGGCCGGCGTGCAGGGCGCAGATCGCGTCCGGATTGCGGCCGACCAGGTCCAGGAACGGGCAGGTGAGCAGATGTACGACGACCTCGCCGTCCGCGGTGCCCGGCTGGACCGACGGGGCGAAGCCCAGCCCGTCCAGGACCGTGGCGACGGCCTGGACCGGATCGCCGGTGGTGTGGGCGGCCTCGGCCAGCCGCCGGCCCCAGTCACGGCCGGCCCGGCCCGCGGTGGCGCGGCCATCGGCTCCGTCCGCGGTGAGGTGGTCCAGCAGGGCGGCGGTCAGCGCACGGTACGGCGCCGGCGCCGGATCGGCCGTGGCGGCGCGGTACCGCCAGGCGGGGCGGCCCGGCAGGCCGCCACTGGAACGGGCCTTGACCAGCAGGCCGGCGTCGATCAGGCGGTCCAGGTGGGCGCGTGTGGTGGACAGGTGCTGGCCGGTACGGGCGGCGACGTCCGAGGCGGTCATGCCACCGTCCGAATCCTGGATCAGGCGCAGGATCGTCGCCCTGCTGTCCGATCCGAGCGCCCGATGCCGTGGGGTGTCGGTGATCCCGCCGTTCGGCCCTACCCACCTGGTTTCCATGGTCAATAACGTTATAACGGCAAACAGCGTTGAAACTAGGAGGGGCGATGTCCCGCAGCACCGAGGCCGACGAGCACGCCGCACAGGCCGTGGTGAACCATCACCGGCAGTTGGCCGTCGCGCTCACCCGGCACGTCAGTGATCTCGTCGACGCCGCGGAGATCGGCGGGCTGCGGCAGGTCTGGCACCACCGCGACGCTCTGCTGGGCTGGCTGCACACCGAGCTGCTGCCGCACGCCTACGCCGAGGAGGCCGCGATGTACCCGGCCGCCGCAGAACAGCCCGCGGGCCGCCTGCTCATCGACGGGATGATGGACGAGCACCGTACCATCGCGGCGCTGGTGGCCGAGCTGGAGGAGACCAGTGCGCCGGTCGCCGCGGCGGCCGCCGCCCGGGCGCTGCAGGCCGTGTTCTCCACCCATCTCGCCAAGGAGAACGAGCTGGTCGTACCCCTGTTGGTCGCCGCGCCGGAGGTGAGCCTCGCCGAGCTGCTCGACGGGATGCACGACCTGATCGGCGGGGAGAAGGACGCCGGCTGCGGCGGTCACTGCGGCGATGACGCCGGCGCGGCGCCGGTCGTGGCGCTCGATCCGATCGGTGGGGAGAAGGACGCCGGCTGCGGTGGTCACTGTGGCTGCGGTGGCGATGACGCCGCCGGCGTGGCGCCGGTCGCGTCGCTCGATCCGATCGGCGGGGAGAAGGACGCCGGCTGCGGTGGTCACTGCGGCTGCGGTGGCGATGACGCCGCCGGCGTGGCGCCGGTCTCGATGCTGAGCATCGATCCGCGCCTGGACGTGCGGGATCTGCCGCACGGGGAGCGGCATGCCCGGGTCATCGCGGCGCTCGACGCGCTGCCGGCCGACGGCGCGCTCGTTCTCGTGGCGCCGCACGCGCCGCTGCCGCTGCTGGCCGAGATCGACGACCGCTACAGCGGGCAGATGACCGCCGACTGGCTGCAGGACGGGCCGGACGTGTGGCAGATCCGTCTGCACCGGGTGACCGTCGGAGTGTGAGACGAGGCCGGCGTGCGCCCGCACGCCGGCCTCACCTCGGGTGTGTCAGGCGGGCAGCCCGCCGACCTGGGTGTTCACCCAGGACCGGATGGACGGCAGGTCACCGTAGATGGACGGGGCGGTGGCGCAGACGGAACTGTTGTTGCCGGCCCGGCTGGTGACGCCGATCAGCGCCCAGCGGCCGCTGACCTGGCGCACCTGCGGGCCGCCGGAGTCGCCGTAGCAGGCGCCGGCGTTGCCGTTGGTGTTGTTGGTGCAGATCTCGTAGGCCGCGTCGATGCCCGAGCAGCGGCTGTCGGCGACGATCGACGTGTTCAGCTCGTTGGCGATGCGGGGCGCGGAGCCGCAGCCGCGGGTCGGGCACGTCTGGCCCCAGCCGATGATGCGGGTGGCGGTGCCGACCGCGCCGGAGGTGGTGGGGATCGGCGCCGGGGCGTAGGTCACCGACGACGCCAGTTCCAGAAGTTTGACGTCGATCCGCGGGTGGTTGACGGCGCGGCGGACCGAGACGACCACGCCGCCGCTGGACCGGTCGATGCTGCCGACGCGTACCGAGCCGGGGGTCGGGCAGTGTTTGGCGGTGACCGCCCAGTTCGCCTTGATCAGCGAACCGGTGCAGCCGGACACGTACACCATGAACGAGTAGTTCTGGGTGGCCGGCGTGCCGCCGACGACGAGCGGGCCGGGGTCGCTCGGCGCCGCGAGGGCGGCGGCGGGCGTGAACAGACCGGCGACGGCGACGACGGCGGCCAGCAGGATCCGGGCGGGGGTGCGCATGTGAACGTCCCTTCTGCCTTCGGGGGAACGGGCGGGGTGCCCGGGCACGAAGGTAGCCATAAAGTGACGTTCATCGATACATCCCACTGGGGGCCTCTGATTCGGGTGATGAACCGGCTCGATCGCCTGTGGGCGTCCCGGGTGGTCTTCATGGACGCGGGCGTGCTCGTCGAGCGGGGGTCGCCCGCCGAGGTGTTCGGCCTCCCGCGCGAGGAACGCACCCGCGAGTTCCTGCGCCGGGTGCTGGAGCCGACCCGGATCAGCGAGACCGGGATCGGCGTGCCCCGCGTGGACCGACCGCGGTCACCGGTGCGCGACACGCATCAACTGTGCAATCCGCGCACAACATGACAAATTTGCCGGAATGGCGTCATTTTCTCGGGCTAGATGGAAGCAGGTGCTACCGGAGGGGTCCGGTGGGGAGGTCGTCGCCCGGCCTCCAGCGAAGGGCCGTGCCGATTCCTGGATCGGCACGGCCCCAAGCGTGTTGACTTCGGGCGCGCTGCGCGCCCGAAGTCAACACGTCTCGTTGGTGCTTCTTCTTCGTGGTGTGGTGGCCGTCGGCGGTGGGTGTGTGTTGATTTGGGGTGCGTTGCGCGCCCGAAGTCAACACGTCTCGTTGGTGCTTCTTCTTCGTGGTGTGGTGGCCGTCGGCGGTGGGCGTGTGTTGATTTGGGGTGCGCTGCGCGCCCGAAGTCGACACGTCCGTGGTGTGGTGGCTGTCGGGGGTGGGTGTGTTGATTTGGGGTGCGCAGCGCACCCCAAATCAACACACTCGATCGGTGCGGTGCTGAGCCGGTTTCTGGTCGTTCGGCGGAGCGATTTCGAGGAGGTTCAAGCCGTTGATCAGCTTCTTCTATGCCGACGATTCGGGCGACTCTGACCGCATATCGTCGGTTTCATGTCTCCTGTTGCTTTTTCACGGCGAATCGCCGTGCTCGCGATGTTGCTCACCCTGCCCGCCGCACCCGCCTCCGCGGGCGGCGTGCCGCCGCTGTCGACGACCCCCGAGAGCTCCGTCGGATTCGACGGCCTGGTGTACGCCAGCGCCCACGTCGGCGACACCGTCTACCTGGGCGGCAACTTCACCCACGCGATCGTCGACGGCAAAGAGGTGAAACGGAAGCGGCTCGCCGCCGTCGACTCCCGCACCGGCAAGCTGCTGCCCTGGGCGCCGGTGCTCGACGGCACCGTCCTGGCGCTCACCGCCGCCGGCCGGACCCTGTACGCGACCGGAAAGTTCACCAACGCCGGTGGGCAGCCCCGCGCCGGTCTCGCCGCCATCGACCTCGCCTCCGGGGCAGTCGGATCGCTGCGGCCCGCCGTCAAGGGCTTCGGCCAGGCCGTCGAGGTGTCCGGCGGGCGGCTCTACCTGGGTGGCACGTTCACCGCGGTGAACGGGCACGCCGCCCGCAACCTGGCCGCCATCCGCTTGGCCGACGGGGCCGTGGACACCGGTTTCAAGGCCGGAACCGACGGGAAGGTGCTGGCCCTCACCGCCTCCGGTGGACGGTTGTACGTCGGCGGGGCCTTCAAGAAGCTCGACGGCGCCGACGGGACGGCCCGCCTCGCCGCGCTGCGCCTGGCCGACGGGAAGGTGGACGCCACGTTCAAGCCGGCCACGCCGTACCCCACGTTCGGGCTGACCGTCACCAAGGACCGGGTGTTCGCCGCCCTGGCCGGCGCCGGGGGACGGGTCGCCGCCTACCGCCGCGACGGCGGGCTGGCGTGGAGCAGCGTCACCGACGGCGACGTGCAGGCGATCACCCACCTGGACGGCACCGTCTACGCGGGCGGCCACTTCACCACCGCCTGCCCGCAGCCGTCGCGGACCGCCACCTCGTGGTGCCCGACCACCCAGCGCAAACAGTCGAAGATGGCCGCCTGGGACTCCGGCACCGGCGCCCTGCTCGACTGGAATCCGCGCAGCAACGGCAAGTGGGGCGTGCTCACCATGAAGGCCGGCCCGGATCGCCGCACCGTCACCGTGGGCGGCGACTTCACCGCCTTCGGCTCCCAGGCCCGGCAGCGGTTCGCCCGCTTCCTGATCTGCCGCTACGGCTGCCCGAAACGTTAGCCGCCGGAAACCGGGCCGGGCGTCCCTCCCGGCCCGGGGCTTTCGGTACGTCTGCGCGGGTGCGCGTGTCCGTACGGTGAATGAAAGGTTTCAAAGTGCGGAAGGGGCTCTCATGGCACATCGGATGGTCTGGAATCAGACCGCGTACTTCGGCGCCGGCTCGATCGAGGTCATCCCGGGCGAGCTGGCACGGCGAGGGTTCAGCAAGGCCATGGTCGTCTCCGACCGGGTGCTCGTCGACAGCGGCGTCACCGGACGGGTCACCGCGCTGCTCGACGAGGCCGAATTCCCGTACGAGATCTACTCCGACGTGGTGCCGAACCCGCCGATCGAGAACGTGCAGGCCGGCGTCGCCGCGTTCCAGGCCTCCGGTGCCGACGTGCTCATCGCCGTGGGCGGCGGATCGCCGCAGGACACCTGCAAGGCCATCGGGATCATCGTGGCCAACCCGGAGTTCTCCGACGTGCGCTCGCTGGAGGGCGTCGCGCCGACCCGGAACCCGTCGATCCCGATCATCGCGGTGCCGACCACCGCCGGCACCGCCTCCGAGACCACCATCAACTACGTCATCACCGACGTGGAACGGCAGCGCAAGTTCGTCTGCGTCGACCCGCACGACATCCCGGTCCTGGCGGTCGTCGACGCCGAGATGATGGCCGGCGCGCCCCGCGCCCTGAAGGTCGCCACCGGGCTCGACGCGCTCACCCACGCCATCGAGGGCTACATCACCAAGGGCGCCTGGGAACTGTCCGACCTGTTCCACCTGAAGGCCATCACGACGATCGCCGCCTCGCTGCGCGCCGCCGCCGACGGGGACCCGGCCGCCGCCGAGCGCATGGCACTCGCCCAGTACGTCGCCGGCATGGGCTACTCCAACGTCGGGCTCGGCCTGGTGCACGCCATGGCGCACCCGCTCGGCGCCTTCTACTCCGCCCCGCACGGCGTCGCCAACGGCATCCTGCTGGCCCCGGTGATGGCCTTCAACGCCGAGCACACCGGCGAACGGTACCGGGACATCGCGGTCGCCTTCGGCGTCGAGGACGCGCTCAGCATGCCGCTGGACAAGGTCCGCATCGCGGCCGTCGAAGCGGTCGCCGCGCTCACCCGCGACCTGGGCAACCCCACCACCCTGCGCGAGATCGGCGCCACCGAGCAGGACCTGACCGGACTCGCCCAGGCGGCGTACGACGACGTCTGCGCCGGCGGCAACCCGCGCGAAGCCGACGTCACCGAGATCGAGACGCTCTACCGGTCGGTTCTCTGACCGCCGTCCGGCCCGGAATCGCCGGGCCGGACGGCCCTCACCCGAGCACGGGAACCCGCCTAACGTCTGTCCTGTCGATCACGCGAGGCCAACGCCTCAGCCTCGCGTGATCGGCAGTACAGCCCCCAGGCTCCGGACCATCAGCCAGGGATGCCGGTCTCGCCGGGCCCGGGCCCCGACGAGCGGAGCGCACATGGACGACCCGTCTCTGGCCCGGCGGCTGCTCGCCGAGTTCCTCGGCACCGGACTGCTGCTCGTCGCCGTGATCGGCGTGAGCGCCATGGCGGCCGGGCTGTCGCCCGCCGACGCCGGCCTGCGACTGCTGGAGAACTCCACCACCGTCGGGCTCGCCCTGGCCGCGATCATCTACATGTTCGGACCGGTGTCCCGGGCGCACTTCAACCCGGTCGTGTCCGCCGCCGACTGGTTCCTCGGCCGCCGTACCGGGACCGGGCTCACCACCGGGGAACTGGCCGGGTACCTCGGCGCGCAGGTGGCCGGTTCACTCGCCGGCACGGTTCTCGGCAACCTCATGTTCGACCTGCCCGCGGTGACCGTCTCGGCCACCGCGCGTACCGGGAGTCACCTGCTGATCAGCGAGGTCGTCGCGACCGCCGGGCTGCTCGTCCTGATCGCCGCGCTGAACCGGACCGGCCGGGGCTCGGCCGGGCCCGGCGCGGTCGGCGCCTACGTCGCGGCGGCCTGCTGGTTCACCGCGTCCACCTGCTTCGCCAACCCGGCCGTCACGCTGGGCCGCGTGTTCACCGGGACCGAGGCCGGCATCGCCCCCGCCTCCGTGCCGGGCTTCCTGCTCGCCCAGACGGCCGGGCTGGTGGTGGCGTGCGTGCTGATCCCGGTGCTGTACCCGCAGGCAGCCGGCGCCCCGGTGAAGCACCGGCCGGCCCGGCGAGTGGGCGCGTCCCTCTCGTCCGATTCGTAGAACGCTTCATCACCCGGGCCTGGTTTCCGGCGTCCCCGAGCGGGCAAGACGACCGCATGTTCCCAGCGGAGAACCTGCGCGACTGGCGCGGAGAGAACGTCATCGACCCGCAAGGCGACAAGATCGGCGACCTCGAGGCCGTCTACGTCGACACGGTCACCGACGAACCGGCCTTCGCCACGGTCCGCATCGGCATGATCGGACGGCACCGGCTCGTCTTCGTCCCCCTGGCCGGCGCCACCGTCACCCCCAAGGCGGTACGCGTCGGCTACGACAAGAAACTGGTCGGCAACGCCCCCGGCATCGGCCTCGACGGTGAACTGCAGGCCACCGACGAGCCCGCCCTCTTCGCCCACTACGGCCTGCCCTACCAGGTCGAGGCCACCGGAGCGCGGCGGCTCGCCCGCCGCTGACCGGAAGCGGTCAGCGGCTCCGCGACGAGCGCACGGTGGCGTCAGGCCGCCAGTTCCAGGACGAACGAGTCGCCCCGCGGCTGGAAACCGAGACGCGCGTAGTAGGGCGACCGCATCCCCGGTGGGGTGATCACCGTGCGGCAGCCACGGTCGATGAAATAGCGGCTGCGCCGGAACACGAACTCGCCCGGCGTCAGATCCCGGTACCGTTCGGTCACGTAGTCCAGCTCCACCTGCGCCACGCCTTCGCCGGCCGGGCGGAACACCACCACGCCGGCCACCTCGTCCGCGTTCAGGATCAGGAACGCGGCCGCATCGCTGTGCGCCGCCTCTTCCACTCTGAAGCCGGGATTGAACCGGGCGATGTCGTCCCCGTGCGTACGCAGCACGTGCGTCAGCAACTCGTCGTCGGTGCGCACCTCCACCACCTGGTACGCCTTCTCGTCGTGCCGGGTCGCCAGCATCCGCCACAGATACCAGATGTTGATCACCGACAGCACGACGTTCAGCCCCACCATCGGCCAGACACCGAGGGCGGCGTTGAAGCCGATGAGCACCAGACAGCCGAGCAGGTTGAGCGCCCGCAGGCGCAGCAGACGACTCTGCAGCAAAGACCAGACGAGCAGGGCCGATCCGGCCCAGCCGATCGCATCGAGCGGTTCCATCCGGCCAGCGTACGGGGCGGGGGACCTTGGTCCCGAAGAGTGCCGCCGACGGTCCCGACATGGCCCTGAGAGGTAACGCCGAGCCCCGAACTGCGCGAACTTGAAGACGTACAAATCGCATGAGGGGGCCACCAGATCATGGGCACGAAAACCCGCAACCGGCAAACGGCCGCGCAGAAGGCCGTCGCCTCCGCGCGCGCCGGACAGCGCGGTCACCGGACGATCATGGGCGTCGGCGGGGCGATCATCGTCGCACTGATCGCGGCCATCACCATCTCGGTGGTAACCGCCATGGACGGTAACAAGTCCGGCGCTGACGGCCCACTGGTCGCACCGGCGGCGGCGACCGCGAACGGCGGCATCCGGATCGGTGAGGCCGACGCGAAGGTCACCCTCTCGGTGTACTTCGACTACATGTGCCCGTACTGCGGAAGGTTCGAGCAGGCCAACCACGGCGACATCCAGGCGCTGGTCAGCGACGGCACCGCCGCCCTGGAGATGCACCCGCTCGCCTTCCTCGACGACCAGTCCCGCGGCGCCCAGTACTCGACCCGGGCCGCGAACGCGGTCGTCACCGTCGCCGACAAGGACGCGGCGCACGTGCTCGCCTTCAACACGGCCCTGTTCGAGAACCAGCCCGAAGAGGGCACCGAAGGCCTGGACGACGCCCGGATCGCCGAGATCGCGGCCGGCGTCGGGGTGCCGCAGAACGTGATCGACCAGTTCGCGGACCGCACCTACGTGCCGTGGATCGCGAAGTCCAACGACAACGCCTTCAAGAACGACGGCATCAAGGGCACGCCCACCGTGAAGATCAACGGCACGGTCACCACCGTCGACCTGTACACGGCCGGACCGCTGCGGCAGGCCGTCACCGCGGCCGCGGGCTCGGCGCCGTGACGGCGCTCCTCACCCGGGTACGAAGCGTTCGGCACACCAACGGGTGGATCTACGGCACCATGCTGGTGTCGGCGCTCGTCAGCCTCACCGCGTCGCTGGTCCTCTCCATCGACGCGGTGGAGCTCGCCCGCAACCCGACGGCCGAACTCTCCTGCAACATCAACTCGGTGGTCAGCTGCGGAACGGTCGGCGTGTCGTGGCAGGCGCAGCTCTTCGGCTTCCCCAACGCGTTCCTCGGGCTGATCGCCGAGCCGGTGGTGATCACCATCGCGGTCGCCGCCCTCGGCGGGGTGCGCTTCCCGCGATGGTTCATGATCGCGGCGCAGGCCGTCTACACACTGGGCCTGATCTTCGCGTACTGGCTGTTCTACCAGGCCCTCACCGACATCGGCGCGCTGTGCCCGTGGTGCCTGCTCGTCACCGTCTCGACCACCCTCGTGTGGGTGACACTGACACACGTGAACATCCGCGACGACTATCTGCCGATGCCCCGGTCCTGGCGGCAGCACGCCCGCGACGCGATCGCCGCCGACCTCGACGCCATCGCCGTCACCGTGTGGCTGCTGATCCTGGCCCTGATCATCGTCAGCCACTACGGCGCCGCCCTGTTCGCCTGACCGCCTCCAGGGGCGAGGTCCGCTTTCATCTGGTACGCGTGACCTCGTCCCGCCCGGTGTGAACCGTCCCGTCCGTCCGGCGCGCGCTCCCCGCCACTCCCGCCCGTGCCGCGCCCGCCGGTATGGTGATCGGATCCGATCCGGCCCCTGGCTGCCAGGTCTCACCACGCGGGGTGTCCGGTAGCCGAGACCGGACCTCGATTCAGGTTTCCGGCGTGTCCGGATTCACCGCGAACGACCAGGCCGGATCCGCCCAGTCACGGATCAGCTCGCCGCCGGGGGCGAACCAGGGACTCGGTAGGCCTCCTGGGCCGAACCCTCCCAGGTCTGGACCAGCGGGCCCGCGTCGCGCTCGAACGGTGCGCTCGCCCCTGCGGGAGATCGACGAGATGGACCGGGCCTGCCGCGATGACTCCCCCGGTGGCCGCTGGTAGCGCCTGACACCGTCCATGAACGCCACCTTGCGGCACCTGCCGGCCGAGACACGCGACCACTGCGAAGATCACAGGTTCACTGCTCACCCGGAATCGAGCCCACCCACCGTCCGAGGAGACAGGACACGGATCAACGCTATATATGGCCCGGAAACATGACACCCGCAACGGGGGTCATCACACCCACCACGGGTGTCACGTTCTTGAAGCACACGTTGCCCCGGATGCCGGCCCTCCGCGGCATCGGCCAACACGGCGCCATCCGACATCCGAGTCCCCGTCCCATCCACCTGCCCCGCGACGCGGTCTGCACCAACAGGGGCCGGTCTGCTCAGCGACGGGTCCCGGGCTGCGTTCGCCATCTGAGGAAGATCGGCGCGAAGGACCTACGAGCGCACTCTTCCTCAACGGCCGGCCGCGCGGCTTGGTGACCGAGCAGGCCGGGCCGTGCCGTGCCCGGGCCCGTGCCGTGCCGTGCCCGGGCCGGGCCGGGCTGTGCCGGGCTGTGCCGGGCCGTGCCCGTGCCGTGCCGTGCCGGGCCCGTGCCGTGCCGGGCCGGGCTGTGCCGGGTCGTGCCGGGCCGTGCCGGGTCGCGTCAGTGGTGGCGGGTCATGCCGCCGGGGTGCTGGTGCGGCGCAGGGCGGGCAGGGATCGCCAGATGCCGGCGGAGGTACGCGACGACGGCACCGGATTCGACACGGCAAGGGCCGGCCGTCACGGACTGGCCGGGCTCGCCGACCGGATCGCCACCGTGGACGGCACCCTCCGCGTCGACAGCGAGCCGGGCCGGGGCACCACGCTGCGGGCCGAGATCCCGATCCCGGCGCCGGCCGATGGCTGACCGGCGGCGGATGAAGACGGCGCCGGGCCGTCGTGGCTTGCGGCGCGGGGCGGTGGCGGCCGATGGCTGAGCTGCTGCGGGTGGTCATCGCCGAGGACGACTATCTGGTGCGGGAGGGCACGCGGCGACTGCTGGAGGATTCGGGGGAGGTGACCGTGACGGCCGCCGTCGGATCGGCCGGCGAGCTGGTGGACGCGGTCGCGCGTACCCGGCCTGATGCTGTTCTGACCGATATCCGGATGTCGGCGCCGGTAGCCTCTCCGGCCACCCCGATGACCATTCGGCCCACTCCCGGGTAGCGGAACGGGTGATGGATGTGGTTCGATTTCAGCG
Organism: Actinoplanes sp. NPDC049802; assembly: GCF_040656595.1. NCBI lineage: Bacteria > Bacillati > Actinomycetota > Actinomycetes > Micromonosporales > Micromonosporaceae > Actinoplanes > Actinoplanes sp. NPDC049802. The sequence goes on along the minus strand of NZ_JBFAMR010000002.1, from coordinate 242,300 downwards.
AAGGGCCGGGCATCTTCCCCCGTGGATGCCTGGCCCTTCCCTTTCCGGGCCGAGCCGCCGGATCCCGCCTGATCAGTTACGGACCCGCCGGGACGGGGCCGCCCAGCGCGCCGGCCGCTTTGACCTCGACTCCCACCACCTGGCCGGCCCCGACTTTCGAATTCGCGGCCTGTGGGCTTTCGGTTTGCAGAGGGTTGGATGTTCGGTTTGCAGCACCCACGGCGTTCGGTTTGCAGCGGCGGTCCTTGGCGTTCGGCCTGGTTGTGGGCGACCGACGGGGTGCCGGTCGCCCACGGGCGGGTGGTCAGGCGGCGGCTCGGGCGACCAGGCCGGTGAGGCGGGATTCAACAACCGATCAACCGGGTGACGCCTGTTCGAGCAGGCGCCGTGATCCGCGTCCCGGCCTGCGAGAGCGCCCGATCGTGACGACTAGCATGTCGGTAATGTGCGAGCCGCGTTAACCGTGGCCACAACAAGATTGCCTGGACATCTCGTGACACAAGCAGCACTTGCCGCATCGCTGGTCGAGAACCTGCGCCGGGCGGGCGTGACCGACGTCCTCACCGACGCGGCCCACCGGTCGGCGTACGCGTCGGACGCCTCGCTGTACCGGATCGTCCCGCAGGCGATCGTCCGGCCGCGAGCCGACGACGATGTCCTGGCCACCCTCGAGGTGTGCCGCACCCTGGGCGTGCCGATCACCGCCCGGGGCGCGGGCACCTCCGTCGCCGGCAACGCGATCGGCCCCGGCGTCGTCCTCGACTTCAGCCGCCACATGAACCGGGTGCTCGACGTCGACCCCGGCGCACGGACCGCGCGGGTGCAGGCCGGCACCGTCCAGGCGACCCTCCAGGCGGCCGTCAAGCCGCACGGGCTGCGTTTCGGGCCGGACCCGTCGACGCACACCCGCTGCACCATCGGCGGCATGATCGGCAACAACTCGTGCGGGTCACGGACTCTCGGCTACGGCCGCACCTCGGACAACGTGGCCGGGCTGCGGGCGTACACGATCGACGGCGAAGAGCTGATCACCGGTGCGGAGACCAGCGGCGCCGACGAGCTGCGCAAGAACCTCCAGGAGGTGATCGGCGCGGACCTGGCGGTCGCCCGGACCGAGTTCGCCCGCTTCGGCCGCCAGGTGTCCGGGTACGCGGTGGAGCACCTGCTGCCGGAGAGCGGCTTCAACCTGACCGAGTTCCTGGTCGGCAGCGAGGGCACCCTCGCCGTGATCACCGAGGCGACCGTGAAACTCGTCGCCGACCCGGTCCACCGCACCCTCGTCGTGCTCGGCTACCCCGACTTCGGCACCGCCGGCGACATCATCCCGAAGATCCTGGAGTTCGAGCCCACCGCCTGTGAGGGCCTCGACCACCGGATCTGCGACGTCGTTCGCAGCCGTCGCGGCCCGGACGCGGTCCCGCCGCTGCCGGGCGGCGCCGCCTGGCTGATGGTGGAGATCGCCGGCGACGACCTCGATGACGTCCGCGACCGCACCCGCCGGCTGGTCGTCGCCGCCGAGGCCGTCGACTCCCGGATCGTGGAGGACACCGCCGAGGCGGCCCCGCTGTGGAAGATCCGTGAGGACGGCGCCGGGCTGGCCGGCCGGGCGCCCAGCGGGCTGCCCGCCCACGCCGGCTGGGAGGACGCCGCCGTCCCGCCCGCCCGGATCGGCGCCTACCTGCGTGACTTCGACGCCCTCACGGCGCGGCACGGGCTCAGCGTCATGCCGTACGGGCATCTCGGCGACGGCTGTGTGCACGTCCGGCTCGACTTCCCGCTGGACAAGCCGGACGGCCCGGCCCTGTTCCGCGCCTTCCTGGAGGACGCCGCCGACCTGGTCGTCAGCTACGGCGGATCGCTCTCCGGCGAGCACGGCGACGGCCGCGCCCGCAGCGAGCTGCTGGCCCGGATGTACTCGCCCGACGCGATGAACCTGTTCCGCCGGATCAAGCACACCTTCGACCCGAACAACCTGCTCAACCCGGGCAACCTGGTCGACCCGGACCCGGTGGACGCCAACATCCGCGTCTCCCAGGCCCGGCCGGTGCGCGCCGAGCTGGCGCTGGCCTACCACGCCGACGGCGGCGACTTCAACCAGGCGGTCCACCGGTGCACCGGCGTCGGCAAGTGCCGTGCCGACACCACCGTGCTCGGTGGCGTCATGTGCCCGTCCTACCTGGCCACCAAGAACGAGAAGGACTCCACCCGGGGCCGGGCACGCGTGCTCCAGGAGATGCTCGACGGGGACCTGGCGCCGGACTGGCGCTCGGAGGCCGTACACGATGCCCTTGATCTTTGTCTGTCGTGCAAGGGATGCGGGTCGGACTGCCCGACCGGGATCGACATGGCGGCCTACAAGTCGGAGGTTCTGCACCAGAGCTACAAGGGGCGGGTGCGGCCGCGGTCGCACTACTCGCTCGGCTGGCTGCCGCGCTGGTCGCGGCTCGCGTCGAGGATGCCCCGGCTGGCCAACCTGATGACCCGCCTGCCGGGGATCAGAGGGCTCGCGCTGTATCTGGCGGGCGTCGACGCGCGGCGGTCGATCCCGGCTTTCGCCGACAAGACGTTCCGAAGCAGTTATGTGCCGGTGGAAACCGGCAAACCGGTCGTGCTGTTCGTCGACAGTTTCACCGACCACTTCTCGCCGGAGATCGCCCGCGCCGCCGTCGCCCTGCTCGTCGACGCCGGTTACGCCCCGCGGGTCGCCAGCCGCAACGCCTGCTGCGGCCTCACCTGGATCTCCACCGGCCAGCTCGACGCGGCCCGCCGCATCCTCGGCAACACCGTCGCCGAACTGTACGAAGCGGTCAAGGAGGGCATCCCGATCGTCGGTCTGGAACCCTCCTGCACCGGCGTGCTGCGCCAGGACGCCGTCGAACTCGTCGACAACGACGCCGCCAAGGCGGTCGCCGCGGCCACCAGGACGGTGGCCGAGCTGCTCGCCGCCACTCCCGGCTGGGAGCCACCCTCCCTGCAAGGGGTACGCGTGATCGCCCAGCCGCACTGCCACCACCACGCCGTGATGGGCTGGAACGCCGACGCCAAACTGCTCAAGAACGCCGGCGCGGAGGTGAAACGGCTCGGCGGCTGCTGCGGGCTGGCCGGCAACTTCGGTGTCGAACGCGGCCACTACGAGGTGTCCGTGCAGGTCGCCGAACAACAACTGCTGCCCGCATTGGAGCAGGCCGCGGAGGGCGACGTCTTCCTGGCCGACGGCTTCTCCTGCCGCACCCAGGCCGACGACCTGGCCGGGGTCTCCGGCGTCCACCTGGTGCAGCTGCTCGCCGACGCCCTGCCCGAGCGGCGCGTCAATCGCTGAGCATCCGCTCCAGGAACCGGTCCGGGTTCGCCAGGAAGGCGCGGGTCAGCACGACCGCGTCCGCCTGGTCGTAGTCGATCTCGCTGATCCCGCCGTCCGCCGCGATCTCGAAGATCGTCGCGTCCCGGCAGGCCAGCAGAACCGGCGAATGCGTCGCCACGATGAACTGGCTGCCCAGCGCCACCAGTTCGGCGATCCGCACCAGCAGCGCGAGGCAGCCCTGCACCGACAGGGCCGCCTCCGGCTCGTCCAGCAGGTAGAGCCCGGACGGCCCGAACCGGTGCACCGCCAGATCCAGGAACGACTCGCCGTGCGACCGCTGGTGCGGGGACACCCCGCCGTACCCGCCGGTCACGCCGAGCCGCTCGATCTCGGTCGCCACGTTGTAGAACGACTCGGCCCGCAGGAAATACCCGTTACGCGGACGGCGTCCCGGCACCCGGGACAGTGTCAGATGCTCACCGAGGCTCGACTCCGACGACCGCGTCGCGAAGTTGAACGACGTGCTGCCGCCCTCCGGGTTGAAGCCGGCCGCCACGGCCACCGCCTCGATCAGGGTCGACTTGCCCGTACCGTTGTCGCCGGCCAGCAGGGTGACCGGCGTCCGCAGCCGCAGCCCCCGCCGGTCCCGCAACGCCCGCACCGCGGGCAGATCGAACGGATAGCCCCCACCCGGCGCCTTCTCCAGGAAGATCTCCTTGATGAACACCTTCGGAGCCTGACACAGGGGACGTGCCGAAAGCCCGCCGGAGGCGTCTACTCGTATAGATGCCCTTACATCGATGGAGCTGGAGGAGCACATGCTGGTCCGAACCACCCGACTGCTCGCGGCGCCGCTCATCGCGGGGACCGTGGCCGCCGTCGGGCTGATCCTGGTCAACCCGCTGACCGACGTCGACGCCGAGGCGCCGCCCCGCCCGGCCGTGCGGAACGTCATCTTCATCAACGGCGACGGCATGGCCGCCGCCCACCGGGAAGCCGCCCGCCTCTACCACGCCGGACTCGACGGTCAGCTCGTCATGGACCGGCTGCCGGTCTCCGGGCAGCTCACCACCAGCCCCGACGACCCCGAGTCGGCGATCACCGACTCGGCGGCCGGGGCCAGCGCCTGGGCCACCGGTGAACGCACCTACAACGGCGCGATAAGCGTCGACGTCGACGGCAACCCGCTGCCGATCCTCGGCGCGCAGGCCAAAGCCGCCGGCAAGGCCACCGGCCTGGTCACCACCGCCCAGGTGACCGACGCCAGCCCGGCCGCCTTCTACGCCAACGCCGTCGACCGGGCCGCGCAGGACGACATCGCCCGGCAGTACCTGGAGAAGTCGAAACCGGACGTCATCCTGGGCGGCGGCGAGGACTGGTGGCTGCCCGCCGGCACCCCCGGCGCGTACCCCGACCAGCCCGCCGAGGATCCCACCGAAGGCAGCCGCGGCACGAAGGGCAACCTGATCGAGAAGGCCCGCGCGGAGGGCTACCAGTACGTCTCCACTCCCGCACAGTTGGCCGCCGCGGGCCGGGGCAGGCTGCTCGGCCTCTTCGCCAACCAGGAGATGTTCCAGCAGCGCCCGGAAGGCCAGGGCGACGTGTACGACCCGGTCGTCAGCCTGTCGACGATGACGAAGAAGGCCCTCGACAACCTCTCCACCGACCGTGACGGCTTCTTCCTGCTCGTCGAGGAGGAGGGCGTCGACGAGTTCGCGCACCGCAACAACGGCCGGCGCACCCTGCAGACGATGGGCGAGCTGGACAAGGCGGTGGCGGTCGCCCGCGCCTACGCCGCCAACCACCGCGACACCCTCGTCGTGGTGACCGGCGACCACGAGACCGGCGGCCTGGCCGTCGAGGACGTCGACGCCGACGACGAGTCCGGCTCCGGCATCTCGGCCGAGGACGGCCCGTTCCCGGTGAAGGACTCGGACCTCCGGTTCGTCATCGACTGGACCACCAGCGGCCACACCGGCCAGGACGTGCCGGTCACCGCTTTCGGCCCGCTGGCCGACAAGTTCACCGGCAAACACCCCAACACCTTCGTGTACGACGTACTGGAACCGATCCTGACCCGCTGAGTCAATCGCCGTATCGGCGGATGTCGCTATCGGATAGTGGACATGGGTGGGGGCGGTAACGCCGTCCCCACTTCCGGTAATGATGCTTCGGACGGCGCATTCGCGTGGTTCGCCGACCCAGATCCGGAGATCGCATTCATGGCTGCTGACCTCAGTACCCCCGCCCGGCAGGCCCTTGTCGCTCTGATGGTGCGCGCCGAGCGGACCTCGAATCCCGATCTCAAGAAGCGCTATCGGGTCGAGATCACCAAGGCAGCCCGCGAGGAACTGGCCGGCCGGAGGCTGATCAGCTGGGAGAAGGGCGCGCGGGGTGCGATCTTTCACGAGCTGACCGACCTGGGCTGGGCGCGGGCGAGGAAGGAATTCCGGTCGCCGCCGCCGGAGAGGGTCTCCGGTGCGTGGCTTCTGCACTATGCGACGCTGCGTCACCTGGACAGCCTTCTGGAGCGCGGGGATCAGCAGATCGCAGACCTGTACGCGGAGCCGGATCCCGGTCCGCCGCCCGCGGGCACCGTCGAGGAACGGATTCGTGACGCCTACGCCGACCTCGCGGCGAAACCGGGCGATCTGATTCGGCTGGTGCTCGTCCGTGACCGCCTGCCCGATGTGGAGCGCGCCGAACAGGACCGGGTGCTCAAGGAGATGGACGGGCGACGGGAGATCCATCTCGACCCCGATCCGGCCCGCAACGAGCTGCCCCAGGAAGCTCTCGACGCCGCGATCCTCATCGGGGGCGAGGCGAAGCATCTCATCACGATCGGCCCGACGTGATCGAGGCGGATCAGCGGCGTGCGCTGACCGAGCTGCGCCGGCTGGATTGGGCGCCGACACCCGAAGACGTCTGGACGGCTCTCGACGTCCACCTCGACGAGTTGAACGGTACGGCGGGCGCGGCGGTCCTGCACGCTTTCGAGGAGGCGGAGGCGCGGCGGACCGGCTCCCCGCTCGGTCTGATCGTCGAGGGACAGCACGGCTCGGGAAAGACGCATCTGCTTCGCTGGGCCCGCGAGAAGGTACAGGCCCGTCACGGCTACTTCTTCCTGATGGGTGTCTCCGACGGCCGTACCTTCTGGCCGAACATCGTGCACACCTTGCTGCGCGGGTTGCGCCGTTCCGGTTACTACCGGCACACCCAGCTGGTGATGCTCCTGGAGCGCCTCAGCGAGCGAGCGGAGCTGCCGCTCGCATTGCGCCGCCAGATCCGTGGGCAGAGTCCGTTGACGCCGGCCACGCTCGATGCGTTCGTCACCGCGGTCCGGATCGCCGACCCGGAAGCCGGCCGGGAGTGCCGGCACACGCTCCGCGCTCTCGTCCTCCTGGCCTCGGCCGACATGAACGTCGCCGATCTGGGCGAATCCTGGCTGCTGTCGCTCCCGGACCTGGATCAGGCTGAGCTGACCCAGTGGAGCCTGCCCCGAAGCGGTAGGCCGGAGCAGGACGTGGCCGTGGAGATCTCCCGGTTGCTCGCGCTCACCGGACCGAGCATGCTGGCGGTCGACCAGATCGACGTGATCTTCGCCCAGAGCAACTCCGCCACCACGCCGGGGCTTGCCGCGGACCTCGGCCACGGGCTGATGGACGTGCGCGAGAAGCTGTTCCGGACGGTGACCGTGGTGGCTTGCCTGCCAACCTCCTGGCAGCGCATCAAGCGTGACTCGCTCGATTCGTTCGAGGGCCGGTTCCGTCAGGAGACCAGGCTCGCCCGGCTACCCTCGCGGGAGGTGGCCGAAAGTCTGATCGCGGCCCGGTTCGCACCGCTCTTCGACGCGGCCGAGTTCAAACCGCCCAACTACACGTGGCCGTTACTTCCGGAAGCCTTCGAACGGGCAGTCGAATTCACGCCGCGGCAGCTGATCCAGCGAGCCGACGAGCACGTCCGTTATTGTCTGGCCCGGGGCGAGGTGGTCCCGCTGGCGGACTTCGACGACCACCGGGAGAATTCGTCGCCGCAGCAGCAGCCGATGGACGAAGCCGGCCTCACCCGGCTCGGTGAGCGTCTCGCCGCAGCGAAGGCTGAGGCTGACGTCGATGCCGCGCTCGTGCCGCAGACGGAGGACGTGGAGATGCCACGCCTGCTGGAGGCCGGGCTCCGGGCCTGGGCGGTGGAGCAGGGCGGCGGCCGCTTCACGGTGCAGCCGGTCGAGCAAGGCAACCCGTCTGCGCATGCCTGGCTGTGCGAGACGCTCGACGCCGAGATCGAGGACGAGGCGCACTGGTATTTCCGCGGCCTCTCACATTCGCATCCGCGAGCGGTGCAGGCACGGCTCGCCCGGCTGCGTAGCCTCGCTGCCCTCGACCCGGGAATCAGCAAGCGCCGTGCCGTCCTGCTGCGCAACGGCGCCTGGCCGACGGGTCCGGTGAGCGCCCGGGTGAAGCGTGAGTTTCTCGAACTCGGCGGCACGATCATGCAGGTTTCCCCGGATGACCTGCGCACCTTCGCAGCTTTGGCCGTGCTGCTCGTCGAGAACGACCCGGCACTGCCGGACTTCTTGCGGGAGAACCACCCAGCCGGCAACACGGCCCTGTTCACCGCGATCTTCGGATCGCCGTCAGGGGAGGGTGTCGCCCGGTCAGGTCCGGAACCGGTCGAGCCGGAACCGAACGGGGAGCCGGACATCCAGGTGGGAACGGTCGCCGAGAGCGGCGCCCCGGTACGCCTCACGCTGGAGTCGCTGCGTAAGCACTCGGTGATCTTCGCGGGATCCGGCTCCGGTAAAACCGTGCTGATCCGGCGGCTCGTCGAGGAGTGTGCCCTCCACGGGGTCTCGGCGATCGTCCTGGACCCGAACAACGACCTGGCCCGGCTCGGCGACGCCTGGCCCGAGCCTCCGGCGACCTGGCGGGAGGGCGACGCCGAGCGGGCGCGAGCGTATCTCGACGGCACCGACGTGGTGATCTGGACGCCGCGGCGGGAGTCCGGGCGGCCGCTGAGTCTGCAACCGCTGCCCGACTTCGGGGCGGTGCTCGACGAACCGGACGAGTTCGCGCTCGCGTTGGACGCGGCGGTCGCCACCTTGGCACCCCGGGCTCGGATGGCGGCGAACACGGCGAAGGCCGACCGGGGCCGCGCAGTGCTGCGCAAGGCCCTGGAACACTTCGGCCGTACCGGCGCGGGCCGGCTCACCGACTTCGTGGAAATGCTCACCGACCTGCCTGACGAAGTGACCAGCCTGGGCCGCGCCCGGGAGCTGGCCGCGGACATGGCGGAGACGCTGAAGGCCGCTATGGTCAACGATCCCCTGTTCGGTGGCGCGGGAACGCCGCTCGACCCGGGTGCCCTCTTCACCCCGGCGCCTGGCCGCCGCGCCCGGGTCTCGGTGATCAGCCTGATCGGTCTGCCCGGCGACGGGCAGCGGCAGAGCTTCGTCAACCAGCTCCAGATGGCGCTGTTCTCCTGGATCAAGCGGCACCCGGCCGGCGACCGGCCGCTGGGAGGGCTCTTCGTGATGGACGAGGCCCAGAATTTCGCCCCGTCGACCGGTGCCACCGCGTGCACCGAAAGCACCCTTGCGCTGGCCAGCCAGGCCCGCAAGTACGGCCTCGGTCTGGTCTTCGCGACCCAGGCGCCGAAGGGCATTCACAACCGGATAGTCGGCAACGCGGCCACCCAGTTCTTCGGTTTCCTGAACAGCCCTACCCAGATCGCCGCGGCGAAGGAGGTGGCACAGGCGAAGGGCAGCACGGTCCTGGACATCTCCCGGCTGCGGACCGGCCAGTTCTACGCGGTCACCGAGGGCCGGCCGTTCCGCAAGGTGTCGACCGCGATGTGCCTGACGTACCACCCGCCGAGCGCGCTGACCACAGAAGAGGTTCTGCTGCGAGCCCGCGATTGAGGAGCACCGGTTGGACATCGTCGTCGACAGCCTGGTCAAGAAGTTCCAGGCCGACCATGATCTGCTGTCGCTGGCCGAGGATGATGCATTCGAGGCATTCGCCGGCTACTGCGTCCTGAGTTCCTTCTACGAGGAGGCGTTCCAGCCGGACACGTTCCGGATGGGCGGCGGCAACGATCTCGGCATCGACATCTGCGGCCTGCTGGTGAACGGCGTGCTGCTGCGCGACGAGGTTGACGTGCGAGCCGCGACCGAGCAGGCCAGGCAGTTGGACGTCCGCATCATCCTGGTGCAGGCCAAGACCAGCCCCAAGTTCGAAGCCAAGGTCCTCTCCGATCTCGCCGACAATCTCGCCCACGTCGTGGTGTCCAAGGAGAAGCTGCCGTACCCGGCGTCGCCGGATGTGGAGAACCTGCGGGCTTGCCTGGACGCGGTCTACGCCAACATCGCCAAGTTCGCGGGAGGCCGGCCGAAACTGCATGTCGCGTACGCCACCACCGGCGGGCAGGTCGCGGACCTGATCCGGCGCAAGGCGGTCTCCGCGGAGAAACGGCTGATGACGACCGGGCTCTTCGACACCGTCGAGTTCCGGTGCGTCACTCGTGACGATCTGCGGGACCTCTATCGCAGGGCGACGCAGGCGGTGTCGGTCGTCTTCGAGATGCCGAAGAAGATCGCCCTGTCCCGCATGCCGGGGGTCAAGGAGTCACTTCTCGGCGTGGTGCCCGCCCGGGAGCTGGTGACGAAGGTGCTGACCGATCCGGCCGGGAACATCCGCAAGGCGCTGTTCCACGAGAACGTGCGGGACTTCCAGGGCTACAACGCGGTCAACGGGCAGATCCGCGACACTGTGCGGGACGACGACGGCCACCGTCGTTTTGCCGTGCTGAACAACGGCATCACCATCGTCACCCGCAATCTGCGGGTCGTCGGCGACGAGGTGCACGTACGGGACTTCCAGGTGGTCAACGGCTGCCAGACCTGCCATGTCCTGTTCGCCGAGCGGGATCGCCTCACCGATGACGTCCAGGTCAGTCTCCGTGTGGTGCACAGCGAGGACGAGAACGTGATCGCGGGCATCATCGCGGCGACCAATCGTCAGACCGCGGTGAGCGAGGAGGACCTGTCGACGCGAGAGGACTTCCACCTCAAGCTTGAGGACTACTTCGCCGCGCAGGTCCCGGAGCGGCGGCTCTACTACGAACGCCGATCGAAGCAGTACGCGGCCCGCCCGGACGTCGAGAAGACCCGGGTGGTGAACCGCAGTCAGCTGACCCGGGCGTACGCCGCGCTCTTCCTGGGAGAGCCGTCCGCGGCGGGCCACTATCGTGACCTGACGTCACGGCGCCGCGATGACCTGTTCCAGCCGGATCAGTTGCCGGAGGCGTACTACACCGCCGCGGCGATGCACTACCGGATCGAGTGGTTACTCCGGACCCGTCGCCTTCTGCCGAGGTTGAGACCGGTTCGCTATCACCTGATGGCGGCCCTGCGCTGGAAGACACTGGGCGTGGCGCCGTTGGCGAGCCATCCGAGGCGCGCGGTGGAGCAGTGCCGCCGGATGCTGGACCTGCTCTGGGAGCCGGGGCGCGCCGAGCAGGCTGTTCTCAAGCTGCTTCCCGATTTGAACCGGATCATCGACCGGGAGCAGGCCGCCGGGGTTCCGCTGGGGGAGATGGTGCGGAATCGGCGGTTCGCGGACGCCGTACGCGCCGCGGTTCTGCCGATGGAGTGACCACCGCGTATCCGTCCGCTGCGTGCTCTGTGAGCGTGCCATCGGGCTGGATCGCTGATCATGGGGTGGGCTTGACACCAGGCTTGTGATCGTTAACATATCGGCAAACGAATCGACTTCGGTGAAACCTTGACTCCGGGAGCACGATGTCACGCCTCACGGCCGCCGTCGCCGCGCTGATCCTCGCGACGGCGAGCGGCTGTGGCACGGCCGAGGCCGGTGGAGTTCCGGCCGGCGGGCCCGCCACCCCCACGGCGGCTCCGGCCACCGCGCCCGATCCGGCGTTCCTGCTCGGTGACGCGGGCGTGCACGACCCCACCCTGGTCAAGAAACCGGAGGGCGGCTACCTGCTCGCCCACACCGGGAAGAACCTGCAGCTCCGCACGTCCACCGATCGTTCCACCTTCACCGAGGCGGGAGCCGTCTTCCCCGGCGGCGCACCGTGGACCACCGAATACACCAAGGGCGGCGCCGACCTGTGGGCGCCGGACCTGTCCTACCGGGACGGGAAGTACTGGCTGTACTACTCGGCCTCGACGTTCGGCTCCAACCACTCGGCGATCTTCCTGGCCACCAGCGCGACCGGTGCCTCCGGCAGCTGGGAGAACCGCGGCCTGGTCGTCGAGAGCGGCGAAGGCGACGACTTCAACGCCATCGACCCCAACCTGTACGTGGACGGCGCCGGAACCTGGCGGCTCACCTTCGGGTCGTTCTGGACCGGCATCAAGCAGATCGAGCTCGACCCCGCCACCGGCCTGCGCCGCGGCGACACCATGGCCCGCCTCGCCACCCGGGGCGACACCGCGATCGAGGCCCCCTGCCTCGTCGAACACGGTGGCTACTACTACCTGTGGGTGTCCTTCGACGCCTGCTGCAAGGGCGCGGCCAGCACCTACCGCACCATGGTGGGCCGCGCCACCACCCCCGACGGCCCGTTCGCCGACCGGAACGGCACCCCCATGACGGCCGGCGGCGGCACCGAGATCCTGGCCGGGCACGGCAGTGTCCACGGTCCCGGCCACCCAGCGGTTCTCGCCGACACCGATGGCGAGTACCTCGTCTATCACTACTACGCCGACTCGGGTTCGCCACACCTGGGCATCAACCCGATCGGCTACGACGCGGCCGGCTGGCCGTTCGTCCACTGATCCATCCGCGCGGCGGGGCCCACCCCCAGCGCCGGCGCGCGGCGACCCGGAACCGCTTTCCCCGAAGCGACCCGAAGGTGACATCCCCATGAGAATCCGCAAGCTGCTCCTCGCCGGTGTGACCGGCATGCTCGCCGTGGCCGCCGGCGTCTACGGCATCCAGTCGGCCAGCGCCGCCGCCTATCCCAACCCGGGCGTGGTGACCGGCTCGACCGGCGCCCACGACCCGTCGCTGATCAAGCGGCCGACCGGCGGCTATCTGCTCGCCACCACCGGCGACGGCATCACGCTGAAGACGTCGGCCGACCGGACCGCGTTCGCCGACGCCGGCAAGGCGTTCCCGAACGGCACGTCGTGGGCCTCGACCTACACCGGCGGCAGCGCCAACCTGTGGGCGCCGGACCTGTCCTACCGCAACGGCAGGTACTGGCTGTACTACTCGGCCTCGACGTTCGGCTCCAGCCGGTCGGCGATCTTCCTGGCCACCAGCACCACCGGCGCGGCCGGCAGCTGGACCCACGTCGGCAAGGTCATCGAGTCGACCTCCAGCAGCGGCTGGAACGCGATCGACCCGAACCTGAGCGTCACCACGTCCGGCGAGTGGTACCTGACGTTCGGCTCGTTCTGGACCGGCATCAAGATGGTGAGACTCAGCTCCAGCACCGGCCTGCGCGCCGACGGCACGCTGCACCACATCGCCGAGCGGTTCACCAACAGCAAGTCGGTCGAGGCGCCGTTCATCCACTACCGCAACGGCTACTACTACCTGTTCATGTCGTTCGACCTCTGCTGCCAGGGGGCGTCCAGCACCTACCGGACCATGGTGGCGCGGTCGACCAGCATCACCGGGCCGTACCGGGACCGGGCCGGCGCGTACACCACGGCGGGCGGCGGCACCGAGATCCTCGCGACGCACGGCAGCGTCTACGGCCCCGGCCACCCGGCGGTGATGGCCGACTCGGACGCCGACGTGCTCGTCTACCACTACTACAACTCGTCCGGCGCCGCGAAACTCGGCATCAACCTGCTCTCCTGGAGCTCGTCCGGATGGCCGACGGTCTACTGACCTTCGGCGCGGGTCACTCCCGCGGGAAAGGCGCCGGCCCGTCCCCGGCGCCTTCTCTCTTTTCCGGGGTACGCCGCCCGCCGGCCCTGCGAGGTCAGACGGCGGCGCGGGCCTTCTCGTGGAACTCGGCGGCCCGGTCGATCAGCTCCTTCACGGTGCCGACCGCCGCCGGGAGCGTCACGTACACGTGGTCGGCGCCCGCCTCGGCGAGCGCCGCGACGTCCTCGGCCAGCTGGGCCACGCTGCCCGCGTAGGGCGGGCGCGGCGACGCCGTCGACTCGGTGAGGTCCAGGGTGCCGATCTGCACCGTGCAGCTGATCGACGACGGGTCGCGGCCCGCCTCCTCGGCCATCTCCCGCACCCGGGCGAACTGCGTCCTCACCTGGTCCGGCGTGGCGCCGCTGGCCACCCAGCCGTCGGCGCGCCGGGCGACCCGGGCCAGTGCCTTCCGGCCGGCGCCGCCGAGCAGCACCGGGATGGGACGGGCCGGCTTGGGGCCGACGGCGGCGGCCGTGACCGAGTACCGCTCGGTCGTGTAGCCGACCGGATCCGGGCCCCAGACCGCGGCCGCGATGTCGAGGAAGTCGTCGAGCGCTCGGCCCCGCTCGCTGATCGGAACCGGGGCGCCGGCGCCGAACTCGTCCGGTGACCAGCCCGTGCCGAGTCCGGCGACGACCCGGCCGCCGCTCGCCGCGTCCAGGGTCGCGAGCGCGCGAGCCAGTTGCAGCGGTGCGTGGAACGGCACCACCAGCACACCGGAGGCCAGGCTGATCCGCTCGGTGACCGCGGCCGCCAGGGAGAGCGTGACCAGCGGATCGGTCACCCCCCGATACAGGTCGGGCCAGGGCAGATCGGGTACGCCGTACAGCCCGTGGGGGCCGCTCTGATCCTGGGGCACGAGCAGCCGCTCGAGCGCCCACACGCTGTCGAAGCCGATCTCCTCGAACGCTCGTGCCGCGGCGACCACGTCCGCGCCGGGGTTGTACTGCCGGAACTGGGGCAGGCTGATGCCGAGTCTCACCATGCCCCGAGCCTTCCACAAAGGACGCGCGAGGGTGACCGGGATTATATTTACGAACGGTCGGTCGTTTTGTAGGTTCGTGGCATGACCCACGACGGCCGGATCGCGCGCGGCGAGCGCACCCGTGGCGCGGTGATCGAGCAGGCGCTCCTGCTGGCCACCGTCTCCGGGCTCGACGGCCTGTCCTTGAGCCAGGTCGCCGACGCGCTCGGCGTCAGCAAGTCCGGCCTCTTCGCCCACTGGCGGTCCAAGGAGGCGCTGCAACTCGCCGTCATCGACCAGGCCCGCGCCCAATGGCGGGACCGGGTCGTCCAGCCCGCGATGGAGGCGCCACCCGGAGTCCGGCGGCTGTGGTCCGTGCACGACCGGCGGATCGCCTTCTACGAGGCGCGGGTGCTGCCCGGCGGCTGCTTCTTCACCAACGCCCACTTCGAGTTCAACGCCCGCCCCGGCGTGATCCGGGACCGGCTCGCCACCGAGCTCACCGACTGGATGTCCTTCCTCACCGGCCTGGCCGCCGAGGCGTCCACGCTCGGCGAGCTGCGGCCGGGCGTGGACCCGGGCGGGCTCGCCTACCACGTCGAGTCGCTCGGGATCTGCGCCGTCATGCAGGCCCCGGTGCTCGGCGCCGCACCCACGTACGCGACGGCCCGCCGGCAGCTGATCGAGCATCTGCGCGCCGTCGCCACCGACCCGACGATCCTTGCGGAGCAACCATGAGCACCATGACCGAGACCGGCGCCACCTACGGGGCCGTCGAGCACACCCCCGTCCACTACGACGACCTCGACGCCATGGGCATCCTGCACAACTCGCGCTATGCGGTTCTCGTCGAGCGTGCCATCGCCAAGTGGTGGGCCGAGCGCGGCGTCTCCTTCACCGGCGGCCGTCCCACCACGCCGGACGTCTTCAACGCGGTCCGGGAGTACGCGGTCACCTTCCACCGCCCGGTGACCAGCGTCGGTGACATCGCCGTCCACTTCTGGCTGGACCGGCTCGGCAACTCCAGCGCCACCTACGGCTTCCGGGTGACCTCGCTCGACGGCGAGGCCGTCTACGCCGAGGGCCGCCGGGTCAACGTTCGCCTGGACCCGGCCACGATGCGCCCGGCACCGTGGACCGATCACGCCCGCGGCCTGGGCGCCACCCTGATCCGCTAGGCCACCGCAAACGAAACCATTCAGCGCCGGTGGTGCCGGGGTTGGGTGGGGCCGGACCACGTGGCCCGTGCGGCGCCGGTGGTGCCGGGGTTGGGTGGGGCCGGACCACGTGGCCCGTGCGGCGCCGGTGGTGCCGGGGTTGGGTGGGGCCGGACCACGTGGCCCGT